>JAITRV010000241.1 GCA_031288215.1 Spirochaetaceae bacterium
TAAATCGCTTTGGCTTCGGCACGGTTCTCACTGCTTGCCCATATTGAGTCACCCGGCTGCTTGGACAGCGTTTCCATCGTCCTCACAAACCGCTTTTCCAGCCGTGCCTCGTTGAAATCCACATCCGCAAATTCTTACCTCCTTATTGAAACTTTCCCCTCCTGACATAACGCCCTCCCAAATATTCGCTCATTGTACCATGGTTTTTAGGAAAAGGGGGAAATTTATGGGTCAAGTTTAGCGTTCGTGGCGGGCGGCTTCGTAGCAATTTTTACGGCGCAGGTATAAAAAGTCATGGTTTTACATAACAGGTCTGTTTACGCGCTGAGATATAAAGTAATCCTTTCCCCTTTGTTTCATCCGTCAAGAAAAAAAACGCGATCCCTGTTGCTTAAACACCCGGGACGTGGATGGAATTAAGCAGGCGGTTCAGGGCCATCAGGGGATCCTCGTACTGGTCTATCCGCAGGATAAGCTCGTATTGCTTTTCTGAAACAAGGCGGATGGGGATGCCGACACAATCCTGGAGGGGCTGGGAACCGAGATCGGGAAAAAACTCGGGTTTTCGGGGTATGAAGGCGCATTGCCGGCCGTCATTGCGGATTTCCGCGATCCCCGCAGGGATGGGGACCAGAAAGATCAGAAAATCCGAGTTTCCGCCCCCTACGGAAAAACCGTAGCCCTGCTTCACCGCGTGGATATTGCGTCTTCCTATGTTGGTGCTCTGATCCTCCACAAAGAGGGACAGCATGGGGGGGCTGCTATAGTCGTCGTGGCCGGTATCGTTCCCGTCCTTGGGGGGGATTTTGGGGGATATTGGTATCCTGGTCCGCTGCCGGCGCGCCGCATAATCCGCCAAGAGGAGGGCCCCCTGTTTGACCTCCTCCTCCCGTCTTTTTTCGATTTCCCGGAAGATCGGCCCGTGAGGCTGGGCCGCATAGGCGATGACCCGGTTGGGCGAGTTCCGCAGCCGTCTTACCATCATGAGGATGACGAATCCCGTTGTAAGAAAGACCACCAGCAGGGACCCGGCTATCAGGGGCATGGGTAATCGGGGGGCCGCTCCCTCCTCCGGCTGCCCTTGAAACGCCGGCCGGGCCGGGGTCTTGGCCGCCGGGACCACCGGCTGAGCCGGTGCCTGGGCCGTAGGAGCCTGGGCCGGCGGGGCAGCCGGGCGATCCGGTGTCTGAGCCGTGGAGGCTTGAGCCGGCGGGGTGGCCGGGCGGGCTGGTGGCTGAGCCGTGGGGGCTTGGGCCGGCGGGGTAGCCGGACGAGCCGGTGCCTGAGCCGTAGGAGCCTGGGCCGGCGGGGTAGCCGGGCGGGCTGGTGCCTGGGCTGTGGGGGCCTGAGCCGGCGGGGTGGCCGGGCGGGCTGGTGGCTGCGCCGTGGGGGCTTGGGCCGGCGGGGTAGCCGGGCGGGCTGGTGCCTGGGCCGGCGGAGTCGCCGGGCGGGCTGGTGCCTGGGCCGTGGGGGCCTGGGCCGGCGGGGTAGCCGGGCGGGCGGGTGCCTGGGCCGTAGGTGCCTGGGCCGTAGGTGCCTGGGCCGGCGGGGTAGGGGAGCGGGTCGGCCCCTGGGCCACAAGGGTCTGAGCCGGCGGGACTGGGAGGCGAATCGGCCCCTGGACTGCGGGAGCCTGAGCCGGGGGGGCTTGGGCCGGCGGGGCAGCCGGGCGGGCGGGTGCCTGAGCCGTAGGTGCCTGGGCCGGCGGGGCAGCCGGGCGGGCAGGTGCCTTGGCCGTAGGGGCTTGGGCCGGCGGGGTCGCCGGGCGGGCCGGTGCCTGCGCTGTTTGGGCCGGGGGCATCCGGGGCCTGCCGGAGGAGGGGCCGGTTCCCGTTATGGGGGCCGGGACGAAGTAGAAGTCCGTGCCAAGCCGGCTGAGCCGGGCGGCGGTTTCGGACATACGGGCTTGGAGGGCCGCCCCGTCCCGGGACAGTCCGGAGACAAGGACCATCTTTTTTTGCCGGGCCCCGGGGATGGAGGCCGCATAGCTTTCCCCATAGGCCAGGGCCCGGAGAATATCCGCCGAGGGGTCCAGGGGATACATGAGGAACAGCCGGCCTATGATGGTTTCCACATCCCCCCGGGCCGCAATACGGCGGCTGATTTCCAGCCGGGGGGCGTCGGAAAAGGAGATCAGGTGAAAGGTATCCCCGATCCGCAGGAATTCTTTGAGGAAGGCCCCGGTCACATAGTCGAGAACGTTTTCATATGAACCGCTCATACCGGCGGAGGTATCCATAAGGAGGATCAGATCAATGGGGTTTTCTTGAGCCGGGGCAAAGCCGATCGTGTATAAGAAAAACAAGAAAACACCCGCCTTTCTTCTTATTTTCAACTTTACCGCGCCCAATATACAGGTCCCCTTACCAGCGGATAGGGTTCTCCGCTAAAGAACAACCGCCTCAATACGTTCAACGGTATAGGATATCTTCTCATTATTGATAGAAAAATCAAAATCTTCCCCCACCTTTTTATTTAAGATTGCCCCTCCCAAGGGAGAAAGGTAGGAAATGATCAGGTTTTCCGGGGCCGATTCCCAGGGGCCGAGGATGGTATACTCCTCTTTTCTGCCGGCGGAGTTGTTGGACAGGGTAACCTTGGTTCCGAAGGATACCCGGCTGGTGTTGACGCCGGCGGGATCGAAGAGCTGGGCCCGTTCAATCTCTTCTTTGAGTTTTGCCACCGTGGAATTGAGGAGTTCCTGTTTTTCCTTGGCCGCCTTGTATTCCGCATTCTCCCGGAGGTCCCCCAGGGAAAGGGCAAAGGCGATTTCCTTGGAATTGGCGGGAACCTCCACATCCATGATATGCTGAAGGTAGCGCTGTTTTTCTTCGTACTTGGCGGCGGTAACCATAAGCCCCCGGGAAACCTTCTTCTCCGCTTCCCCGAAAAATTTAAAGTCCGGGTCCCGGTCCAGGATGCGGCTGCGGAGCTTTAACTTATCCGCCGGGTCCAGATCCTTGACATCGTCAAGCAGGGTAAAGATCCGGATAATCGTATCCGTATCGGCCTGATCGATAAAAGCATCCAGGGTCCCCTCCTTAAAGAGGATCGTATAAACCTGCTTATTTACCTTGCGGTTTTCGGAGGTATCCCGGTGATTTTCTATTTCCCGGTAACTTATATCCAGGATATGGATCAGGGTAAGGAGTTGTTTTTCCGGCGGGATCGCCGCCTTTTCAAACCATGCCTCATGCTTCGTGTTCTTATAGAACCATACCACCGCTTCCCGGTATTCCCGGTAATTTTCAAAACAGTACTGGACCAGGGAAACCAGTTTATCCTCGTATCCTTCCCTGATCAGGTTGACGATGATCGAATTGGAAATCGCATAGGGGAGGAGTTTGATATAGATGTCCGGCCAGGAGGGAACGAAAAGCTGGAGGTGCCGGAGGAATTCTTCCTTTAATCTGGTGTCCTTTAAGTTCAAAAACAGGGCCGGCACGTCCTCAATGCCGTCGAAGATGTCGAGAAAGTTCAACTGAAGCCCCGCCCCCAGGAGGGGATACTTGCCGGCCAGTTCCTTAAGCAGGAGGTAGGAGGCCATCACCTGTTCGTTCACCTGGCTGTAGGAACGGAGGTAGGCCGTAAAATAGCCGAGCATTTCGGTAAAATACTCCGAATCCACTTCCACATCCTTTTGGGCGGCGTAGTTCCGTATGGTCAGGACCCGGTCAAAGAAGTTCCGTTCCGCCTTGAATTCGTTGTAGAGTTTTTCTTCGATACTGATGGGCCGCTCCCGGACCGTAAAGATGTCGATGTTTTCGGGGCTCACCCCAAAGGAGGGGTCCGATTTGAGGATATCCCGGATCTTTGAACTCCAGGCGGTCCATTCCCCGGGGGATAAGACCGAAGGGACCAGTTCCGCCTTGATCCGTTTAATGTCGCAGGAATTGTTAAAGCTCCGGATCACCGTCCGCAGGGCCCATTCGGGCTCGCTCTTCACCCGGTCGTGGAGCTTCTCTTTTTTCTGGGTGGCCTTTAAGACCCAGATATGGTTCTTCGCGAGGGTTTGCAGGGCATTGACCGCCATTTTAAGGGACATGGAATGGCTGCGCTTTTTGGCAAAGTCGATGGTTATCTCATCCCCCTGAACCGCGGCGATCCGTCCCACCCCCCAGGTCCGGTGGTGCACAAAATTCCCCTTGTCAAAGGCGATGTGCTTCTCGAAATCCTGAATGGCCTCATGGATGTTCCGCCAGCTCTGGGTAAGATTAGAAATCCGGATATACTCCTCAAGCTGGCTGTGGCTTGCGTACTTCTGCCGGAAACATTCGGTAATCTCCTTCCGGGCCAGGGAGTCCCGCTCATCGTACTGGAGAATCAGCTTGAGGATAGTGATGGCGGTGTTGATGTCCCCCCGTTGTTTGCAGGAGTTGTAAACATCCCCCAGGAGGAGGACCGCCTTCTCTTCGCTGACGGTTTTGGCGATCTTCTTCTGAACGTGGAGGAAGAAATCAATGTCCTCGGGACAGTATTCTAAGAGTTTCAGCCAGATCTCCCGGACATTGGTAAAAGTTCCCTTGTTGATATAGCGGTGGAGGGATTTTTTGAAATAATCCACCGCCGCTTCAACCTGGACTTTCTTTTCGTAGTATTCCCCCAGGGACTTGGCCAGATCCGCCTCTTCAAAATCGACCTTGACCAGCCGTTCCCAGACGCCGTAGACCGCGTCCTCTTCATTCTCGTTCCGGTAACAGTCCGCCAGGGTCCGCAGGGCGAATTTTGATTCCCCGTAATCGAGAATCCGCTCGCAGAGGTATTTGACGATATTCCACTTATGGTTATCCACAAAGATGGTAACCAGGGTAACCAGGGCGGAATCGTCGATAAGCTGCCGGGAAAGGGCGATCATCCCCGAGATATAGAGGGCGATGATGCTGTTTTTCGTATGAACCAAATGCTCGTCACAGAGTTTTTTGAGTTCATCGTATATCCGTCCTTCCCGGGCATTTTTCAGGACCGTATCCAGATCTTTGAACTGATTGGTTGAATAATTGCTCAACGTGGCCCTGGTCCACTTCTCTTCGTTCAGCATTTCCTGTACATTTTTCAGGAGATTTTCAGACATCTCGTACTCCTTACCCCATGGGGCGTTGTATAAATGGGTACAAATTTAACATACTAAATTTCCCCCTTCCGCGTCTTTGATCGGCAAAACGCTGCCGAAAAAACGCCCATACCGGGAAACCTGCCGGTTTTTTGCCCAAAACCGCCCGATATATGATAAATCATACATTCGGACCCCGCAGGTTCCCCCAACAGACTGCGGGGATTTTTTTCAGAAGCAAAAAAATCCGCCGGTACCAGGCTGTTAATGCATATACCGTTCATATATTTCCGGATTGAGGATCTTTATTTTCAGCATGGTTTCTTCAATAAGACCAGGATCCTCCCTGATATTTTCATAATGATCGATCAACCAGAAATACCGGTTGATGAGCCGGGGAATGAGCAGGGAAACCGTCTCAGGAGAGCCGCGGACTTCATTTTCCAGGGAAAAGATCGACTGTTTCAAACGCCCCAATTCGACGGATTTCAGTTCCCGCTTGACCGAAAACACCCCAAAGAGGCGCCCGTAAATGGGAATCCACTCCAAAAGCGCCTGGCCGGAATGTCCGGTCTCCTTTACCCGTTCCGCCAGCCGCAGGATCAGTTCCGATTCCATGGATCTGAGGTTCACCCCCTGGGGATCCGTAAAGAACGCCTCCCGGAAGAGCACCTTGGCAATCCTCGTCTCCTCCAGCAGGGCGTTGACATCCGCCAGTTCCGAGAGGCTCTCCCCGTCCTCCCGCTTAAACCGGGCGGCCTGCTCCAGGTACTTCAGGGCCTCCTCATAGTTCCCCACCCCCTTGTAACAACGGCCCACCTGGAGCAGCAAGCCCGGATCATGCTGGTTTACCCCATCCCCCAGGATATCCTCGAAGGATTGGAGGGCGGCGGAGAAGACAAAACGCCGGATGGCATAGAGGCAGGCGTCGTACCCTTCCCCGATACGATCCAAAAAGTTATAAAAAGCTTTCCATTGGGAAAGAATAAAGCCTCCCTTATCGTAGGGATCGTGAAAATCCGCCAGTTGTTTGATCCGTTCAAGCCACCAATTCAGGCATTTTTGTCCGTACACCACCTCGGGATTATCATAATCCAGACTCAGGGCTTCGTCCAAGACCCGGAGCGCTTCGGCGGCGTCTGAGGATTTCAGCTTGTCGTAGGCCTTTTGAATAAGAGCCTGAACCGATGTTTCCATATTCATGACTTGATTAGGTTTCCACATTCTGGTAAAAATTATAGATTTTATACTATACTATTTTTGACCTTCTTTACAAGGCCCCCGGAAGGGGGGTAGAGTTTATTTTTAGGGAGGACGAATGAAAGATTGTATTATTGCGCCGTCGGTGCTTTCGGCGAATTTTTCCAATATGGCGGCGGCGGCGGCGGATATTAACGCCTCCGGGGCCCAGTGGGTTCATCTGGATGTGATGGACGGCAAATTTGTTCCCAACCTCACCTTCGGCCCCAAAATGGCCCAGGACCTCCGCCCCCTTTCTCCCCTGATCTTCGATGTGCACCTCATGGTCTACGAGCCGGAGGCCCTGATCGGGGAATTTGCCCGGGCCGGGGCGGATTATATCACCTTCCACACCGAGGCGGCGGTTCATTCCCACCGCCTGCTCCAGTCCATCCACAGCCTGGGGAAGAAGGCGGGGATAAGCATCGTCCCCTCCACCCCGGTAAGCCTTATCGAAGAACTCCTGCCCTTTGTGGACCTCGTGCTGGTGATGACCGTCAATCCCGGATTTGGGGGGCAGACCATCATCCCCGAATGCCTTGAGAAGGTAAAAAAGCTGAAAATGCTCCGGGAAAAGGGGAATTGGCCCTTCCTCCTCTCCGTTGACGGGGGAATAAACGAGACTACCGCCTCCCGCGCCCGGGAAGCGGGGGTGGATGTGATGGTTGCGGGGGCCGCCTTCTTCAATGCCCCGGATAAAAGCGCCCTGGTACGCCGCTTAAAGGGGCATGAGGCATGAAAATTCTAATCCGGGGCGGTTTTTTTGCCGAAAAAAGGGAGAGGAGTAAGGTGGATGAAAAATAAATCCCGCTCTTTCTTTGTCTTTTGTACCCTGGTCCTGTTTTTCTGCGCCGGGCCGGTTTTTTCCCAGTCCGACCGGCTCCGGAACGGGCTCCGTTTGTATGGGGAGGGAAAATGGAAGGAAGCGGCGGCGGAGCTGCGCCGGGTCATAGCGGAGGCGCCGGGTATTGCCGAGCGGGGGGAGGCTTTGTACTGGATAGCCCTGGCGGAACTATCCGACGGGGGCTATGAGGCGTCTCTGCGGGATATGGACGAACTCGCCCGTATTGATCCGGGGAATCCCCGGGCAAAGGAGCTTCCCTACCATCGGGGCAGGGCCTTGTACTATATGCGCCGGTACGACGACGCGGTGATCCTCCTCAAGGCCTATGCCGACCAGACGCCCTCCGACACCCCGGAGAACATGGCCCGCAAATCCTCCGCCTACTATTGGATTGGGGAATGCCTCTTTTCCCTGGGGCGTCTGGATGAAGCGGCGGATATCTTTTCCCTCGTCATGAACCGGTACCCCCAGAGCGCCAAATACGAAGCCGCTGCCTACCGTGCCGCCCTGATAGACCAGAAGAAGATCGAAACCCAGCTCCTGGCGATTATCAAGTGGAGCCACGAGGAATCCCTCAAAACCATCGAGGAATACCAGCGGCGGGAACGTTCCTACGATCAGGCCATCGTTGCCTATCAAAAACGGATCGCCGAGATGCTCAAGGACACCCGGCTGGCGGATCTGGAAGACGCCAATACCGCCTCCGGCAGACGGCTTTCCGAAGCGGAGGCCCGGATCCGATCCCTGGAGACGGCCCTGGAGGAAGCCCAGGCCCTTATCCGGTCTTTTCAGATCCTGACGTCGAGGAATAATACCTCCCCCCTCACCAATGAACAGATGATCCGGATCCTTATCCTTAAATCGAATGCCCTGGAACTGCGAAACGAGATCCGCGGGGCCCGTAGGAATAGCGAATGAACAAAACCGGCCTCCGTCGGGGGATTTTCCTCCTTGCCCTCATCGCCCTGTTCACCCCGGGACTTTTCGGGAGGGAGTACAACCTGGGAAGGATCCGGCTGGTCCTGCACGAACAAACCGGCCGCTTTTCCTTCTTCTATCTGATCGATCCCAACCGGAACCTCTATGAACCCTTCTTTTTGAACGCGGATCCCCGGACCAGTTTCCTGGCGGTGATGGTAAATGATCGGGTCTACCGGCTGGGGGACGATCCGGCCTTTACGGTGCGGATCGGGGGCAGCCCGGGAAACCCCGCCCTTGTCTTTGAATCCCCCTTTCTCGTGGTAACCCAGGAATTTTCTTTTTTCCAGGTCTCCGCTTCCCACGAGACCAACGGGGTGAGGATGACCATCCGGGCGGAAAACAAGGCGGGACAGGAGGCCTCCGTGGGAATCCGCGTCCTCCTGGACACCACCCTGGGGGAGGGCAACCGGTCCTCGGCGCACTTTGTTACGGACCTCCAGACCATTTCCGCGGAAATCGCCCTGGATCACAGCCGTAATGACCAGTGGTGGAGTTCCCGGAATAACCGGTACGGGTTGATGGGGAGTATCTCCTTCCGGGGTATTTCCCGGCCGGATCTTATCCATTTTTCCAACTGGAAACGGCTCAACGATGCCGCGTGGAAATCGGACTATGTCCCGGGCCGGAGCTTCGATGTTCCCCCTTCCTTCGGGGATTCGGCGGTATGCTATTATTACGACCCCCTCCCCGTGGGACGGAATTCAAGCCGAACCGTATCCATGCTGCTGTCCCTGGCGGATCCCCGGGGCTTTGAATCCCTCGTTGTCCCGGCGGATGAAACCCTGTCCCGGATACTCCGGGACAGCAGGCGGTCCCTTGCGCCCTCATCTCAAACCCGGGATGAGGACCTGAAAAACCTGGATGAGCTGATCCGCCGCATGGATCTGTACGCGGCCGGGGAACTCTTCCTTTCCGAGGAGGATCTGAATATCATGGCAATGGTGATTGCCCAACTCAGATCCCGGTACGGCTTACCCTAGATTGCCGTCATGAAATTCGATCCCCTGTTGACCAAGGCGATCCGCCTCTCCCGGCGCCGTAAATACGGCGAAGCCGTTAAAACCCTGGAGAGCGAGGTCTTCCGTTACCATGATTCCTTTTGGTATTACTATGTGCTCGGGGCATCCTGTCTCAGGGGAGGGGATTTCGGCGGGGCCTTTACCTATTTTAAGCGGGCCCGGGATATAAAAATGCGCTCCCCCCTGGGGCTTTTGGGCTTGGCGGTCCTCTATTTCCGCCGGGGGGAGACGGACCGGGCCCTGGACCTGTACCTGGAGGTCCTGGAGGTGGACGAACATAACCGGATTGCCCGGAAGGCCCTCAATACCATCCGGAAATACGCCGGCACCGATACCCTTCCCCTCTTGATAGAATCGGGCCGGCTTTCCCGGTTCTATCCCCCCCTGCCCAAGACGCCCCTCCCTCCCTGGAAGGCCGCCCTCTCGGCGATCCTCCTGGGCCTCATCCTCGTTGGAGGGGGGCTCCTGAAATTCGGACTGCTCCCCCTGCCGGGCAGAACCGGCGCTCCCCGGGAGGGCCTTGCCGGCAGCGCCCTGGACCGGGAAGAACGGGAAGCGCCGGTTCAGGTGGGGGGGACCTTCCGGTACATCCTGACCAGGGATCAGGTGCTGGATACCTATCATAAGGCCCGCTCCCTCTTTACCGGCTTCCGGGACGAGGCCGCCCGGGTGGAGCTTAACCGCCTCCTGGAATCCAATGCCTCGGAGCCGGTCAAGAACAAGGCCCGGCTGTTGCTTCCCTACCTGGAGGTCCCCGGTTTTGGCACCCTTCGGGACCGTTTCAGCTATGGGGAGGTGATTCGGGATCCCGCCCTCTACCGGGGCTGCCATGTGATCTGGCGGGGCATGGCCGCCAACCTTGACGCCCAGGAAAACACGACCGCCTTTGACTTGCTGGTGGGCTACGATACCCACAACAGCCTGGAGGGGATAGTCCCGGTGGTCTTTCATGCCTCCGTCACCGTGGATCTCGAACGGCCCCTGGAAGTGCTGGGCCGGGTCATTCCCGCGGTCCCCGGGGACGGCCAGGGCCAGGCCGCGGCCCTGGAAGGTCTCGCCCTGTACCAGCAAGCAAGTAGCAAGTAACAGGTAGCGATCTTAACTTGTTCCTTGTCTCCTAGATTTGGTTGAAGAGGCTGGGGGCGCGGAAATAGGCGGAGGCGCTGAAAGGGCGGAGGAGTTCCCCGATGGAGTTATTGGTCAGGATGGTCCCGATAACCTCGGCGGACAGCTTCGCCGAGGGAACCACCTCCAGGTTGGGAAGCTGTTCCGGCAGGGCAGGGGAGCTGCATACCGTATCGGTCACCATGATCTTGTCCAGCAGGCCCTGGGACGAAAGCCGGTTCAGCCGTTCCAGGGCGGGATTGGAAAGGATCGCGTGTACCGCGATGAGGTTGATCCGGGCCGGTTTCAAGGGGGCCAGGGCATGGACCAGTTGTTCCACGGAGCCCGCGGTGTCCACCATATCATCCACGATCCATAAAACCTTGCCCGCGACGGGCTCCGAACTGAGGATGTCGATGGATTCCACGGAATTGGTCCGGGAATAGTCCCGCTGTTTATGGGCCAGTACCAGGGGCGCGCCGAAGGCATTGGCGAAACGGCGGGCCAGTTTTTCCCCCCCGGCATCCACGGAGCAGAAGGCCCAATGGGAGCGGACTTCCCCTTCCAGGGTTTCCAAATCCCGGATATAGGTGTCGCAGAGGCGTTTCTTCAGGAGGGGCAGGGCGGGGATGTCGTCCAGGGCGCAGATGGTGGGGTCCACCATGGATTTTGATTTATCCGAATGGAGCTGGTAGGTGATGATATGGTTTGCCCCGAGGCTGGAGAGGATCTTCAGGTGCATCCACAGGCCCACGGAACTGCGCCGGGTGGTCCTGTCCGACCGGGAACAGGAAACAAAGGGCTCAAAGACGAAGATCTTCTGCGCCTGGGACCGCTTCATGGCGTCTATCGTATGGTAGAGTTCCATTTTTGCCTCATTCACGCTGAGCCCCTGCTGGTTGCGGGCGCAGCCGGCAAAGAGGACCGCCTGCTTGCCCCGGAGGGAGGTGTTGATCACCGCCTCCGTTTCTCCGTCCGCAAAGCGTTGAACCTCCAGGGCATTAACCCCGTCCGTCATGGTACCTTCGCCGCGGGTATCTATAAAGTGGTTCAGGCGCTCAACCACCCGGGAAGCATAATCCCGCATGGATCGGGTCGCCATTATAATAAAGTCGTTCATCATGATTCTTCACCCTTATGTATACCAGTATATCACAAAGACGCAGAAAATCATAGGGCCCTACAGGCTCAAAAGGTGCCAGCTCAAAAGGTGCCAGGCACCAAAAAGGGCACAGGCACCAAAAAGGGCGCCAAAAAGGCCCGGGATCGTTCCTTATTTTGCGTTTTTTGGACTTTTAAAACATTTTCGCCTCGCTTTCCTTGATCGCATGAATCAAGCTATTTAGAGTATACAAGGCAAGGAGGTTTCCTGTTCTATAGAATAACGGTTTGGATGATGAAGAAACGCGCGCAGCCGGGGCTTCATCTTTAATAGTATTGATGTTTCATTTGATTATTGTTTCATTATTAAAAAGAGAAGAAAAGAATGAAAAAGAAAAAAATGAAAATGGTTTCCGGGGGAAGCGGGTGGTGTTTCGCCGTTGTGTCTCTCCTGGTTTTAGCCGGTTGTTTCCAGCCTACCCATGAAGTTGAACCTGCGCTTGTAGAAGAATGTATGCCTCCTGAAACAGCGGGAAGCGCGTATGATGAAATGGAGGCCGCGGCTCCCCCGGAGGATGTGTTAACGTCCCGTGACTATCTTGCCTTGCTCAAAATCCGGGAATCGCACAAGGTCGGCATGGCGGACCTGCAAAGAATGGCAACCGGCGTATTGGCGCATACCGCGCAAAGCCGTTCCGTCGCGTCCGCGGGAAGGGGCATTACCGGTTTCAAAAAACTGCCCATCCGCAATACCCGGAATTTTGTCAGGTTTGCCGGTCCCGGACCTTCCGCGGAGGCGGCCGTCGAAACCGATCCGGTGGAGATTTACGAATTGAGCGTTGGGCAGCCGGACGGCGAGGGGGAAGGCTTTGTACTGGCAAGCAACGATATCCGCATCGGCACGATTCTTGCGATAGCCGAAGGCTCCTTAGAGGACGCCAACGAAGAATTCCTGGAAGTCTTGACGGCAAATTTGCGGGACTACATTGACGCAACCATCGCCGAGTATAACCGCATCACCGGAGAGGAAATTGAGGCGGCCCTTGAAAAGGCCCTGGCGGAAGACGTGAAAGGGGCACGGGAGCTTTCGTCCCATTGGAGCGGCGCTTTTCGTCCGAGCGGCGCCTGGAAAGCGGCCGGATATTGGACTGATTTTTCAATAGAGAAAAGCCCCCTGTTACTTACCAAATGGGGACAGGGATCCACCGGGGCGTACCATCCCGCCCATTACGCCTATAATAATTATCTCAAATACGCGACGGGCAATAATGATTATCTAACGGGCTGCGGGCCGACGGCGATGGCGCAGATTATCGCGTATCATAATTATATAAATCGGACCGGTTGTTTCAAACCCGCGGTATTTGACCTGGCAAGCGTCGGGAACTGGTCAGGGACCTATGATCTTTCCCTCATACGCGGGATGCCGGCAATCACCAATCTAAGCTCCGCGGCGGCCCGGGGACAGGTCTCGGCGCTTATGTATCAGCTCCGGGCGCTTTCCGGATCCTTTTATGATCCTTCAAGCGGACATACCGTTACCTGGACAAATAAAATTAAAGGCGCCTTTGAAGTGTTGGGGTATACCGTCTCTACGTATAATTCCGCAATGGGCCTTACGAAAACCTTAACGGATACGGCGATCGATTATACCGGCCCTGCCGTCGTTAAAAACGCGCTGAACAGCAATAGGCCGATTTTTACTTTTGGGACTGCCGCGCCGGGCGACGTGGGACATTATTGGGTTATAGACGGGCATGGCACAATGGGCATGCACGGTGAATACGTTTCTAATAACCGAACCGGACAGGACGCGTGGGTAAACTGGACCGTCTATGATAACACGCTCATGGTCCATTGCAACCTGGGATGGGATGGGACGGCGAATGGCTGGTATATCTACGGGATCTTTGACACCCGAAGGCGGAATCTGCTTGAATCGGGTCAAAACGGCGGCAGATCGAATTATTCAGCGGATACAAGACTCTGGATACCGAAGAAGCCGTGAACATTCCCGGTTTACAAACCTTTCCCGCAAGGGTTCCCCGCTCCGTGCGAACTCCTCCATGCCCTGGTTATTCAGGCCACGGCTGGTAAAAGATAAAAAAAAATGCTATTTTGTAGAAACGATTAAAGCAAAAAACGGAGTTGTCGCCTTATATAAGGGGAGGAGGAACTGTGGCGAAAATGAATGATTCGGAAAAAGGCCGGGGGGGAACCCCTGATAAGGGGAGAGTCTCCCTGGTAACGGCGGAAGAGAAGGAAAAGGCCCTGGAAGCGGCCCGGCTTCAGATTGAGAAGCAGTTTGGCGCCGGATCGCTGATGAAATTGGGGACCCATACCAATGCGGCGGGGATTGAGGTGATTCCCTCGGGGGCGATCCTCCTGGATGAGGCCCTGGGGATAGGGGGGTATCCCCGGGGGAGAATCATCGAGATCTATGGGCCGGAATCTTCCGGCAAGACCACCCTGGCGCTCCACGCCGTCGCGGAGGCCCAGAAGCTGGGGGGGATCGCCGCCTTTGTGGACGCGGAACACGCCCTGGACCCGATTTACGCCAAAAATCTGGGGGTAAACATCGACGATCTCTGGGTTTCCCAGCCCGATAACGGGGAGCAGGCCCTGGAAATCGCCGAAAGCCTGGTCCGTTCCGGGGCGGTGGACGTGATCGTGGTGGACTCCGTGGCGGCCCTGACCCCCCAGGCGGAAATCGACGGGGATATGGGGGACGCCCAGATGGGGCTCCAGGCCCGGCTGATGAGCCAGGCCATGCGGAAACTCACCGCCATCATCGGCAAGTCCAGGACCCTCCTGATCTTCATCAACCAGATCCGGATGAAGATCGGGGTCATGTTCGGCAATCCCGAGACCACCACCGGGGGCAACGCCCTCAAATTCTACTCCTCCCTGCGCCTGGAGGTCCGTAAGATGGACACCATCGAAAAGGGGGAGAAGGGGGAATCCGATGCCATCGGGAACCGGGTGAAGGTCAAGGTGGTCAAGAATAAGGTGGCCCCCCCCTTCAGGAAGGCGGAACTGGAGATCATGTTCGGCAAGGGGGTATCCGCCATCGGAAGCATCCTGGACGCGGCGGTTAAGTACGACATTATCGACAAGAAAGGGGCCTGGTATTCCTATGGGGAAGAGAAGGTCGGTCAGGGCCGGGAAAACGCCAAAGAATACCTGGAGAAGAACCCCGAATTTGCCCGGGAGGTGGAACAGCGGCTGCGGGCCCTCATATTCCCCGGAAGGGGGGAGCCGAAGGCTCCCCAGGAGGGGCCGCACAGCCCGCCGGAAAAGCCCCTGCGGAGTCCGGCGGCGCCCGTACCGGAAGCGGCGCCCGGCCCGGCAGCGGCCCCCAACCCGGAAGCGGCGCCTAGTCCGGTAGCGGCAGCGGCGCCCGGCCCGGCAGCGGCGCCCGGCCCGGCGGTGCCTAGTCCGGAAGCGGCGCCTGGTCCGGCAACGCCCCTGGCCCCGGAAGCGGCGCCTGGTCCGGCAACGGCCCGCGCCTCAGGCCCGGCCGCCCGGCGGGGGGCCACCCGCATACCGGCGGCCCCGCTGACCGCGGAAGCCAAGGCCCCCGGCCGGCGGGGGGCGGTCCCGGAGAACGATGGCCTCTTCTAACGCGCCGCGGTCCCCCCAGGGACTGCACGGCCCGCAAGAAAAGCCCCTCCGGGACGGCGCGGCGGTGGTGCTGGGTCTGGGCTCCAACCGGGGGGACTCCCGGCGTATCCTGGGGGAGGCCCTGGAGGCCCTGGGGGAACTCCTGGAGGATCTCCGGGGGGCCTCCCTCTTTGAGACCGAACCCCTCCACGTTACCGATCAGGCCCGGTTCCTCAACACCGCCGCCGCCGGCATCTACCGGGGCGAAGCGCGGGAACTCCTGGCGGAGCTTCACCGGATTGAGGCGCGGTTTGGCCGGGACCGGGAGCGGGAACGCCGCTGGGGGGAGCGGACCCTGGATATCGACATCCTCCTCTTCGGCGGCCGCGTCATCTCGGAGCCGCCGGACCTGGAAATCCCCCATCCCCGGCTCACCGGGCGCCGTTTCGCCCTGACCCCCCTCCTGGAGCTTTGCCCCGAGGCCCGGGATCCCCGGACGGGCCGGCCCTACGGGGAATTTCTGGAGAAACTTCCCCCCCAGGGTATTTACTATGCCGGGCCCGGCGAGTATAATAGAAAGAAATGAATACCCCAAGCCCGGCCCGGAGTTTCAGGATAAATGAATTTGAAGGTCCCTTGGATCTGCTCCTCTTTTTAATCAAGAAAAACGAGGTCAATATCTACGACATTCCCGTGGCTCAGATCACCGAGCAGTACCTGGAATACCTCCGCTTTGCCACGGAACTTGACCTGGAGGACCTCTCGGAATTTCACGTCATGGCGGCGACCCTGCTCTATATCAAGTCCCGGATGCTCCTGCCGGTGGAGATCGAGGTCGATGACGATCCCGAGGATCCCCGGCATGAACTGGTGGAAAAGCTGGTAGAATATCAGAAATTCAAGAAGCTCTCCGAACTTATCGAAGAAAAAGGCAAGGAAGCCGAATGGGTGATAGAACGGAAGAAATTCCAGCGGCCCCTGCCCTTTACCGATGACACCCTCTGGGAAAAGGTGGATGTATGGGACCTTTTGAAAACCTTTTCCAGCCTCATGGCGAACCTTTCGGGGGAACAGATCATCGACCTCTACGAGGAGGTATCGATCAACGAAAAAATATCCCTGATCTCGGAATTCCTGGAGAGCCGGGGGGAATGTTCCTTTACGGATCTCCTGGGCCGCCGGGGATCGATTATGGATACGGTATGCGCCTTCCTGGCGATTCTGGAGGCGGTAAAGCTCCGGATGGTCTCTATTTATCAGAACCGTATGTTTGGGGACATTATTATCAGACCCTATGGGGGAGTTCATGGAAGTACACTTGGAGAAAGAGACCGCACTGATTGAGGCCGTCCTCTATCTGGAATCAGACCCCCTGGATGAGGCCGCCCTGGCCCGGATTTCCGGGCTTTCCGCCGAGGTGGTCAGGCAGGCCCTGAATATCCTGGATGAGCGCTATGACGGGGAAGGGTCGGGGGTGGAGTTGTCCCGCATCGGCGGGGGAATCGTGGTTTCCCCCAAAAAGGAATACTGGGATAGGCTCCGGGATCGCTACGGCAAGAAAAATGAAACCCGCCTGTCCAAGGCGGCCCTGGAAACCCTTTCCATCATCGCCTATTCCCAGCCCATCACCCGCAGCGAGATTGAGGCGATCCGGGGGGTGCAGGCGGATACGATGATCCGGCTCCTCCTGGAAAAGGCGCTGATCCGGGAGGCGGGGAAGAAGGACGTGCCGGGGAAGCCCATCCAGTACGGAACCACCCGGGAATTCCTCAAATTCTTCCGCCTGGAGAGCATCGCGGATCTTCCCAAGCTCAACGAAAAGGAGACGGACCGCTTTGAACTCGACGGAGACCGATAGTTCCGGGGGCACCGGTAAACCGGCGGGGCAGGACGGCCGGCCGGAGGGAGGGGGCGGTGCGCCGGG
This sequence comes from Spirochaetaceae bacterium, assembly GCA_031288215.1. Taxonomy (GTDB): domain Bacteria; phylum Spirochaetota; class Spirochaetia; order Treponematales; family Breznakiellaceae; genus JAIRMO01. The sequence continues at coordinate 16,866 of JAITRV010000241.1, forward strand.
GGATAAGCCGGTCCGGCTTCAGGTCTACCTGGCCCATGCGGGGGTTGCCTCCCGGCGGGCCTCGGAGGCCCTGATCCTCGCGGGCAGGGTGGCGGTCAACGGCCGGATCGTGCGGGTCCTCGGGGAAAAGGTGCTGCCCGCCGACCGGGTTTCCCTGGACGGCCGCTTCCTGGAACCGGAACGGCTCCTCCACTACCTGGCCCTCCATAAACCCCCGGGCTACCTCTGCAGCGCCGCGGATCCCCAGGGGAGGCCCCTGGCGGGGGAACTGCTCCCCCGGGACATCAAGGAGCGGCTCTACCCCGTGGGCCGGCTGGATTTTCTTTCCTCGGGGCTCATCCTCTTTACCAACGACGGGGACTTCGCCGCCCGGGCGGGCCATCCCTCGGCGGGGATAGAGAAGGAATACCTGGTGGAAGCCTCCGGCCCCATCCCCGACCAGGTTCCGCAGGAATTCTCCCGGGGCCTCTCCGTCGAGGGGGTGTTTTACCGGGCCCGGATGGTAGAACGGGTGGGGAGGAAGTCCCTCAGGATTATCCTGGTGGAGGGCAAGAACCGGGAGATCCGCCGGGTCTTTTCCCATTTCCACCTGCACCCGGTGAAGCTGCACCGCCTGCGGATAGGCCCGATCCTCCTGGGGGACCTGGGGCCGGGGGAATCCCGGCCTTTCTCCCCGGAGGGCTGGCCGGAGATTCCCTGAAGGCGTTATCCTAATGACAGGATGCATAGCATGGAGACGTTTCCCCGGTTGATAGGGGCCGCGGTGAGGGCGGGAGCACGGAACAGGTAACATAAGGAAGATGAGCGGTTTACCGCTTGTTACTTCAGGTGCGGTGTTTTACCATTCCTTGGGGATATAGCCCTTGTCCTTGGGGTCGGTGATGGAGAAGGTTTCTCCTGAAGGTTCCAGGACGTAGAAGCCGTTTTTGAGGGCGTAGTTCTTTACGCTGTCGTCGAAGACCACCCCGGCAACAGCGCCCAGGTAGCCCCGCCGGTCCTGGTGTAAATCGGCGTAGACCCGGAGTTTCTTCATCCGATCCAGGTGATCGTTTATATCGTTTATATCGGGCTTGGTCTTGATTTCCACTATCATCACCTTGTCGCCGTTTTCCATAAAGGCGTCAATTTCCATGAAGAGCTGGTGTTTCTTATCGGTAATTTTAACGTCCCGGGATGCCCGGGTAAAGGTAAAGTCCAATTCCTGAAACTTCGCCACCAGGTTCGGGATGACCATGTGTTCAACCATTTCACCGAAGCGGTTGCCCAGTTTTCCGAGCTGCCGGTCGGTTTCCTTCATCTGCCGGTCGGTTTCTTTCATCCGCCGGTCGGTTTC
>JAITRV010000300.1 GCA_031288215.1 Spirochaetaceae bacterium
TCCTCGTGGCCCTTCTTCAGGGCTTCTATCGCCTTGGTAAAGGTATCCCGGTTGATGGTTCCCTGGGCGATTAGCTCGATCTGTTGTACCACCGCGTCGCTGAGTTCCACCGCCCGGCGGGGGTCGCAGTCGAAGATGCTGTTCAGGATGAGTTCGCCCCGGGGGGGAGGCGTGGGGGAAAGGGCCGCGCTCCCATAGATCGAATAGACCCCTCCCCGTTTTTCCCGGATCTCCTCGGTAAGCCGGATATCCAGGTATTCCGTTAAGGCCGCCGCCGCCGCATAGCCTGCGGGGGAAAAGGCCTCATCCATATACCAGCCTAAGAATACGGTGCTCTTTTCTTCCTTTCCTTTATAGACCGCCTTGTCGAGTTTTCCGGGCCGCTTGAGGGTGAAGTCCCCAAAACGGTTCCAGGATTCCCCCGAGGGAATGGAGGCAAGATAGGTTTCGGTGTATTGGCGAAGCGCCGGGAGGTCCAGATTGCCGGTGAATATAAAGGTATAATCCCCGGGGTTGACGCAGCGGGTAAGGAAGGATCGGGCCTGGGCGATGTCCACGGTTTCCAGATACGCCAGGTCCCAGGGACGGTAATGGTAATCCCCGCCATAGATGATCCGGGTAAGCTCGTCATAGTAGACCGCTTCGGGGTCCTCGTTCCGCTGGGCCAGAGCGGTCCGGTACTGTTCCAGGAGGGACCGGGCCGCGCCGTTCTCGATCCGGGGCTGGGTAAAGGCCAGGTACAGCATTTCAAAGAGCTTCTTGGCATCCCCCTTGACGGCGCCGCCATTCAGGGTCCGGAAAAAGGTACCGGTCTGGAAGGACAAATACGCCTGGGTTCCGGCAAGCTTTTTGATGAGTTCCGTCTGGGAATAGGGGCCCAGCCCCGAGGTGTTCGCCATTTCCGCCGCAATGCGCGCCGAGGCGGATTCCGCCTCGGTGACGGAATCCGTACCCCCCCGGGCCATGGCGTAGAGGACGATTTCGTTGTTTTTGTTGGCGGTCTCCCGGAGAATGACCCGGGCCCCGTTGCTGAGTTCCCAGAGGACGGCGCCGGTATCGGCGTCCCGGCTTTCGCTGAGGATACTGCCCGGGACCGGGTCCGCTTCGAGGAGCTTATCCGAGACCGCCTCCTCCGTGGGCCGGGGAATCCGGGCCTTCCGGCTTGCCGTGACGATTCCCCGGAGTTCCGCTTCCGTGGGAAGGCCGGCCGCTTCCGGGGCAAGCACCAGGATGGTGAGGTCGTTGGCCTCATAATAGGCGGCGGCGGCCCGGTTTATCTCCTTGGCGCTCACCCCCGGCAGCATGGCGGTCATGGCCTCGAATTCCCATTCCGCGTCGGCGGCATATTCACCCTTCAGAAAATGGGAGGCAAGGGCATTGACATAGTAAGCGGATTCCTGCCGGTCCTTTTCCGAAACCATCCGGAGCAGATAGGAATTCAACTCCCGCTTGGCCCGGTCAATCTCCGTGCCGGTAAAGCCGTAACGTCTGACGGCTTCCTTTTCCCGCAGGACGGCCTCAAGGGTCTCCCGGACCTTGTCCGGTTTGGCGGTGGCGCTGAACAGATAATACCGGGATTCCAGGCCGTAACGGCTTTCCCCGGCGTCGGCCTTGGTATAGGGGCTGTCGGGATTCAGGGCCGCTTCCTGCAAGCGGTCGGAGATCATCCGGGAAATCAAGAAATCGATGAGATCCTGCCGGAAGTTCTCAAGGTCCCCCCGCCGCGGCTGCCGTTCCGCCTTGTAGTAGGTTTCGACGCTGGTGAAGGACAATTCGCTGTCCTTGAGCATCTCGACCCTCAGACGGCCGCGAGCCGGGGGCGGCAGCTCATAGACCGGCCGCCGGAGGGGCTCCGCCGGGGCGGGGGCGCTCATGTGCGCGGCGAGTTCCGCTTCCATGACGGCGGCGTCAAAGTCCCCCACGAGGATCACCGCCATGTTGTCGGCGCGGTACCAGGTTTTATAGAAGTTTTCCAGCCGCGACGCCGGGGCGCCCTGGATAATCTCCGGGAGGCCGATGGGCAGCCGCTCCGCATAGGGAGAGCCCTCCAGGAGGATGGGGACGATTTTCCGCTGGAGCCGTTCCGCCGCCCCGAGCCTGGTCCGGTATTCTTCAATAATAACGGACCGTTCATTTTCCACCGCTTCGGCATCGAAGCTCACCCCGTGGGCCCAGTCGTCGATAATCGCCAATGCCTTGGCGGGAATCCGTTTCAGGCCGCCGGTGGCTTCCACAGGCACATCAAAGCCATAGAAGGTAAAATCAAAGGAGGTAAAGGCGTTGGCGTCGGCGCCAAAACGCATCCCCAGGGAACGAAGATAATCCAGGAGTTCCGATTCGGGAAACCGGGCGGTTCCGTTGAAGCTCATGTGTTCCACAAAGTGGGCCAGTCCCCGCTCGTCCTCCTTCTCCAGCACCGACCCCGCGTTGACCGCCAGGGTCAGAAATGCCCGGTTTTCCGGGAGGGAATTTTCCAGGATATAGTAACGCATCCCGTTGGGCAGCTTTCCCGTCCGGGCCTTGGACATAAGGGGCACCGGATCGGCGCCCTGCCCCAAACCGCCGTAAAGGTCCTGCCGGGCGGAAAAACCGGCGCAACCGCCGGCCAGGGAAGAAATCACGAGGACCGCGAATACCACCGGCCAAAGGACACGCCGGCTCATCTTTATTTTTAATGCTGAATCGTTACGAAATATATACATGTCTTTACTATTGAGTATCGCCGCAAAGAAGTCAAGCCGTGGGCCCCGGAGGGGCAGGGCAGGGGAAGCCGGCAATCAGGGCCCCGCTCTTGGCATCCCGCCGCTCCCGGGCAGGGAGCCTCAGGCGGAGCAGGCTCCCCGGCCCCCAGAGGGCCGCCTCCTCCCGCCGGCCCGTGACCAGGACCAGCCCCC
>JAITRV010000009.1 GCA_031288215.1 Spirochaetaceae bacterium
CCTTCCTCTCGCTTCACTAAATTCGCCTTGATCGGCCGCAACTGCGCCTCGCTCACCAGGGCGGGATCGTCGATACCGATGGGCAGTTCCCGGCCCTCCTCGCTTTCCACCTCCTCTTCCTCGTAGGGGGCCTCCGCTTCCCGGTCCTCCACCCCGGCAGCCTCGTTTTCGATCCGCACGGAGATCACCTTGGTCACCCCGGACTCCTCCATGGTCACCCCGATCAGGGTTCCCGCGCCGGTCACGGTCTTCTTGTTGTGGGTAATCACGATGAACTGGCTCACCCCGCTGAACTCCCGCAGGAGCTGCACAAAGCGGCCCACGTTCTGCTCGTCCAGGGCCGCGTCAATCTCGTCCAGCAGGCAGAAGGGGGAGGGCTTGACCATATAGGTGGCAAAGAGCAGGGCTACGGCGGTCATGGATTTTTCGCCCCCCGAGAGGAGGGTGATGTTTTCCAGCTTCTTCCCCGGAGGCTGGGCGTAGATCTCGATCCCCGATTCAAGCACGTGGTTGGGGTCCAGGAGCCGCAGTTCCGCCCGGCCCCCCCCGAAAAGCCGGCGGAACATATTGTGGAAATTCTTCTTGATCCGGTTGTAGGTGGCAAGGAACAGTTCCGAGGATTCCGCCCGGATCTCCGCGGTGATCCGCTCCAGGTCCTCCTTGGCCTTGACGAGGTCGTTTAACTGGCTGGACAAGAAGTCGTACCGTTCCTTGGTTTCGGCGAATTCCTCCGGCGCCATGAGGTTCACCTGCCCCAGGTCCCGCAGGTTCCCCCGGAGCTGGGCCAGCTTTTCCCGGAGTTCCCCCGGAGAAGCGGTGATGGTGAAGATCCGTTCCTCAAACTCCATGAGGTCCCGGGAATGGGTCTCCCGGAAATTGTCCTGGATGTTCTTGATCTCCGTTTCCGCCTGGACCAGTTCCAGGTGGACCTTCTCCAAGCCCTCCTGAACCTTGGCCAGGAGGGCCATCCGCTTCTTGATGGTTTCCTGCTTCCCCGCCACGTCCCCGTTCCGGCGGCTGATATCCTGCTCCAGGGCCTCCAAGTCGGCGGTGAGCTGGACCCCCCGGCGCTCAATATCGGCGATCTCCATTTCCGTATCGGAGATCCGCTCCCCGATCTCCTCAAAGCGCTTGCGGTCCAGGAAAAGCTCGTCCCGCAGCGTCTTGAGGAGCCCCTCCTGCCCGGTCAGTTCCCGGCGGATCAGCCGCCCCTGTTCCTCCGCGGCCTGGGCCTGGGTAGTCATCCGCATCCGGTTCACCCGAAGATCCTCCAGGGTAAGCCGGTATTCGTTGATCTTGCCCCCCAAGGCCTCGTTCTCCCGGCGCAGGGCGGCGATCCGCTCCCGCTTATCCCCGGCTTCTTCCTTGGCGGCGCGGATTGTGGCGTCCAGGGCCCGCTTCTTGGTGATGATCCCCTCGGGGGCGAGGAATTCGTCGATGAAGGTGGGGGTGCTTTTCCGGTAAGCGCCGAACAGGGTCTGGGCCTTCTCCGCGAGGCCCGCGGCGTCCCCCAGGGCGGCCCCGAGGCCGGCGGCGATCCGCCCCAGGTCTTCCGGGGAGGGCGGCCGCCCGGAAGCGCCGGCCCGTTCCGCGGCGGCCGCCAGGTCGGCGATCAGGGCCTCCCGCCCCGCCAGGAGGGTTTTGAGCCGCCCCAGGGTGTCTTCCAGGGCCGCCTCGGCATTCCGGCGTTCCCCGGCGGAATACCCCGCTTCCCGCAGCCCCGTATCCAGGGCGGCGACAATATCGTCGGTGATGCTCTCCAGATCCCCCTCGTATGAACGCTGGTCCTCCTCCAGTTGGAGGATGCGCGCCTCGTTCCCCTGGACCGCCGCATCGTTTTCCCCGATCCGGGCGGCGGCAAGCTGGATATTCTCCTCAAAGGAGGCGATATTTTCTTCGATGTCCCGGACTTTCTTCTGGAGGTCCCGGACCACGGCGTCCTGTTCGTCCGCGTCTTCGGTGAGTTCCTCTATTTTGACGCACACCGCCCGTTCCCGGCCCTCGTTCTGCTGGATCTTGGCCTTGCTTTCCGAGCGCTGTTCCGCCAGCAGCCGGGCCTCCTTCTCCTTGGCGGTCTTTTCCACCGCCAGGCCATAGATATTCTTCTGGTACTCCACGAGCTTTTCTTCCAGGGAGTTCACCGTGTCCATGTTTTCTTCCAGGGACCGGTTGATGGCGTCCATCTCCTCCCGGATAGCGTCCCGTTCCCGGGTTTTCTTTTCCAGCTCCCCGATCCGTTCGTCCCGATCGTATTTAAACTGTTTCAGCCGGAGGAGTTGAATGTCCAGTTCATACTGAAAAATCTCATCCTTGAGGGTCCGGTAGGTCAGGGTTTTTTCCGCCTGGACCTTCAGGGTATCGTAGGACCGCTTCACTTCCCCCAGGATACCCTCGACCTGGCGCATATTTTCCTCGGTCCGGGCAAGTTTCCGCTCCGCCTCGGCGCTTTTGACCTTAAACCGGGTGATTCCCGCGGCCTCCTCGAAGAGGTAGCGCCGTTCATCGGGCTTGGAGGACAGGACCTGGTCGATCTTGCCCTGTTCCATCACCGAATAAGCCGCCTTGCCCACCCCGGTATCCCAGAAAAGCTCCCGGACCTCCTTGAGCCGCACCGGCTGGGCGTTGATATAGTATTCGCTCTCCCCGGACCGGTACAGCCGCCGCTTAATCTGAACTTCGCTCATATCCAGGGGAAGCAGCCCCGTCTCGTTCGCCAGGGTAAGGGTCACTTCCGCCACGTTCAGGGGCTTGCGGTTCTCCGTGCCGTTGAAGATCACGTCCTCCATCTTCTCCGCCCGCATCGCCCGGGAGGCCTGCTCCCCCAGGACCCACTTCACCGCATCCACCACATTGGACTTCCCGCAGCCGTTAGGCCCCAAAAGGGCGGTGATCCCGTCGGCAAATTCCACCCGGGTCCGATCGGCAAAGGACTTAAAACCAAATATATCAAGATTTTTCAGGAACAAAGGTAACTCCGTCTAAAACGTCCCGGCCCGCCCCCACGACTTCTCCGGGGGGGACAGAAAACCGGTCCGAAACTTCTTTTTTCTATTATATCATTCCCGCCGCCAACGGTCAATGCGCCGTGCCCCGGCTTCTTGCAACCGTCCCGCCCCAACGCGGTAAAGGCTGGCCGGGGATGCCTCGCCGGAATTCGGTGCCTGGCACCAAAAATTGCATTTTTTTTCGAAATTTTTCAAAAAAACCAAGATTTTTTTATAAAAGCGTGATATAATATTCAGTAGGTTCTTGAAAGAAAGAACGAATTATCCGGCCGCTTCCCGGCGGCCAAAACCTTATCGGGGTTTTTATAAAGAGGACCCCGGGGGCAGCACTTCTGCCAAGATTTCACTGCCACCGGGGTTTGCACTTAAGCTAAGTAATTCTAACCTATCCGGGTAATAATTACAAGCTTAAGTCCTCTTTAATATACCTGCGGCGTTGATCTGCGCCGGGGGCATCCGTGATCTGATCCTGGGGACACCTGGGATCAGATTGTGGGTGTAT
>JAITRV010000081.1 GCA_031288215.1 Spirochaetaceae bacterium
ATGTGTATTTAGTTCAGCCTAAGTGAACGCATATGGTGCCAGGCACCAAATTTTGACTCCTCCCTCCTAACTCCTAACTGCCCTCCACCCCCGGCTTCTTAATCCCTGTAAAGCCCTCACCACGCCCGGCCAAGGCAGCCTCACCCGGCAGCCCGACCCGCCTCCACGCGGAAAGGCCGGTCGGGGGATACCCTCGCCGGAAAAACCGGCATGGGCCGGCATGGGCCGGCATGGGCCGGCACGGACCAGAATCGCGACGGGGGGCCCCGTGTGTTCCCAGCCGCCAGGACCCCCCCGCAGATCTCTCTTGTGCCGACCCATGCCGGCCCGTGCCGGGAGGATCAGCCAGCGGGGTATCCCCCGGCCAGTGCCGTCAGGGATCGGTGATCAGTTCGGCGCCGGCGCTTTCCATGAATTGGGCCCGTTCCTCGTCGTTATCGGCAATAATGCTGGCCGCCAGGAAGCGGGCCACCGCGGTTTCGGTGGTATAGGCGCCCATGGGGACCGCCCCGATCCGCCAGAGTTCCCGGGAGGTGGTGTAGGCGGAAAAGTCCACGATCCCCTCCTGCTGGGAGGAGCAGTAGAACCGGGCCCCCCGGCGCTTTCCCACGGTAAAGACCCGTTTCAGGGAATAGGGGCCCTCCCGGATACCCGCGGTTCCCGTGTCGTAAAGTTCCAGGAAGAAATTTTTGACCCCCTTGTCCATCAGGGCCCCCAGATAATCCGAGCGGAGCCCCGGGTAGATCCGGGTGACGCACATGGAGTTGACCGCCTCCTCCAGAAGCTGGGCCAGCACGTACTGATCCGCCTCCAGAGGCCCGGTGAGGAGGGAAGTCCCGGAGAAGATGGGGATCCCCATGTTCCAGTTGCGGAACCCGTCGGTGCCGATCCGTTCAAACTTGAGGTTCAGGGGGGACAGCACCTTGCCGCCGTGGACCACGTAGACCCCCTTAAGCTTGCTCACCGCCAGGGCCACCGCCTTCTTCATGGTGCGGGCCGCCTCCGACGAGGTCCCCGGAGGGGTGGAGGAAGCCGCCAGGACGATGGGGGCCCCGGCATCGGCGAAGAGCCAGTAGAGCAGGGGCGCCGTGTAGGACAGGGTGTCGGTGCCGTGAGCCACCACGATGCCGTTGGCGGTCCCCGAATTGAGCTTCCCCGCAATGGTTTCGATTAAGACCGCCCAATCCGCGGGAACTATCTCCTCCGAGAGGAGCCGCCCCACCTGGAGGGCTTCAAAACGCACCTTGGAGGACGCCGTCATCGACGGCGCCAGGGCGTCCGGGCCGTCATCGTTTCCGCTCTTGGACAGGAGGTCCCGGAGGACCTGTTCATCCCCGCACTCGATGGTACCGTCCTCCCCGACCCTGCCGGAAATTGCCCCTCCCAGGGACAGGACGTAGACCAGGGAGACCGAAAGCTGCTCCTTGAGGATCTCCTTGACCAGGGCCGGTTCCGCGAGCCCCGCGGTTTCCTTCATGATGATCCCCGTGAGGAACTGGATCGGCCTCGCATCCCCCTCCCGGATCCGGCGCACCTCCTGGGGATTGTCCCGGATCACCGCCGTTACCACCCCCTCGAGCCGCTTCCGGTCGGTGATCTGTTCCCAGCCCCGTTCCCGGATAATGGCTTCCGGTTCCCGGTCCTCCTCCAATACCGCGATAATGGCCTGTTTTGCGATGCTGCCGTGGATCCGCCGGTCCCGGAGCATCCCGAGGATGGCGGAAAACCGCTCCGGGCTCAGGGGGGAAGCGGTGAGGGCGGCATTGAGGCGTTTACATTCCTTTATCACGGAGGAAGCCATCCATTGGGCGGCCTCCCGGGGATCCGCCCCCAGGGTCATGGTTTTTTCGAAGTAGTCCGCCCGGCTGGTTTCATCGCAGACGAATTCCGCCTGGAGTTGGGTCAGCCCCCAGGCGGCCATGAGCCGGTCCCGCCGGGCTTCGGGGAGTTCCACAGAACGATGCCCCTCAAGGAGTTCCGGCCCGGGGATAAAGGGGGGAATCCCCTCCACGGGGATGAACCGGGGGCTTTCATCGATCTGACGGATCCGGAAGGACTCGGTGGCATTCCGGGCCTCGTTCCACAAACGGCTTTCGGGCACCACCGTACCCCCCTGGGTGATGATCTCCTCCTGCCGGGTAAGCTCCGTATTGACCGCCTTGGTCACAAAGTTGAAGGAATTGAGGTTCCGCAGCTTGACAAAATGCTTCGGCATCTGGGGATAGGGGACGATGGACACATAGGCGTTGCAGCGGATCACGCTTTCCAGGGGGATCGCCGGGATAATTTCCAGGTACTGGATCCGCCGGCGCAGGTCCGACAGAAAAACCTCCGCCTCCTCGCCGATTTCCAGGTCCGCGGCGGTCTTGATCCGCAGGCTCGGCATCCCCGCCCGGGAGTAGTCCATCCGGGTTTCCTTGCCCAGGTGGACCAGCCGGCCCGCATCCTCCTCCAGCCGGATCTCGGTGATGCGGATCCGTTTCTTCCGGCGGTGGAACATAATGTCTATCCCCGCGTCGGCTCCCAGTTTGATGGACAGCCGGGACAGGGTCTGACCCTCCGGGACGGGAGTATTGAGGTTCCGCTCGAAAACCGCCTCCTTCATGACGGTTCCTCCCAGCCCCCGGATCAGGAGGCAGGCTTTCCGGGCCGCCAGGGGATTGAGTTCCGGAAGGGCCCCGGCTTCCTCCCGGCAGACCGGGCAGGATTCGGGGGCCTGCGGAGTATCGGCCCTGCAGGGGCAAAAGGTTTTGAGCCCCGCCAAAAGGAGGATCCGCACTTCCAGCGCAATATAGGATTTTAACACCTGGGCCTCGCTTTCATAGGTTTCAGGCAAGAATTTGATCTGCCTTTCGGAATATTCTACAATAAATTATAAAAAATCGATGGAAAATTTACTAGAATGAGTGTATAATAAAAAAAACCTTGAAGCAATTACCCTGCAGCCGAGGTTGGATTTGCAAAATATGAGGTTTTGTAAATCCCGTTTATGATTGATGAGGCTTTTTCCAAACTTCAGTCTTTGGGAAAGGCGCTGATTTGCAAGGAGCGGTATCGGGGAATACGATATCTTGGAAATGAGCAGTATATTTATAGAAAGTAATCGACTGAAAATGAGCATCGATAGGAAAACCGCTAAAAATTAAAATTTTTACCGGTCCTAGACTAAGGAGCCGTTGTGACAAAGAGAGATTTTCCAAAAATACATTTCTATGATCAGGATTTTGTGGATATTTACGATAAAACCTGGGCATGGATTCAGGATTGTTGGAATACCGGCAGTGAAAATAGTGGCGGAACAAGCAATCCGGGGACGGGCGCTCCGGGGATGGATAATCCTGAAACGGGTAATTCCGGGATGGATCATTCCGGAATGGGCAACCCTCATCCAATCGAGGGGAAATTTTTTTCTTACCCCGGCAGCCCCGTGATACGGCAGGCGGAGGCCGTCTTTTCCTCTTTTTTTCTGGTCTATTCCAACCGGATCTACCAGGCGTATCCGACCCTGGACCTCTTCTACCAGCGTCAGGAGCCCAACGGGGCGATCCGGTCGGCCTACAACATCAAGACGGGCCTTCCCGAGGTGGAGAGCGATAACCCCGAAGGGCTGGGGCTGCCCCTCTTTGCCTGGGCGGAATTCAACCTCTACCACAAATCGGCCAATAAAAAGCGGGTGAAGGACGTACTCCCCATCCTCCACCGCTACACGGAATGGGTGGATTCGATGTTTAAGGCCCCCAACGGCCTGTACCGGGTGCCCCTGGCCGCCACGGGGATGTCCAACGCCCCCCGGGAAGAGGCGGCTTTCCCGGTGGACTTTAACACCATCATGTCCATCAACGTCCTCTACATGTCCGCCCTGGCGGAGATCCTCAACGACAAGGAGTCCAGTTTCCAGTACAAGCGGCAGTATTTTTCCCTGAAAACCCGGATTAACAACCTCATGTGGGACGGGGAGGACGGCTTTTACCACGACATCGACATCAACGAGCAGCGGCTCCCGGTAAAAACCATCGCCGGCTACTGGCCCCTCCTGGCGGAGATCCCCAACGACGACAAGGCGGAGCGGATCATCGACAAGCTCTCGGACCCCCGGTTTTTCGGCGCCCCCCACCCCTTCCCCACGGTGGCGGTGAGCGAACCCAGCTTCGATGAAAACGGCAACGGTTTTCGGGGCTCCGTATACCCCTACCTGACCTTCATGGTGATCAAGGGCCTGGAGCGCTACCAGCGCTGGGATCTGGCCCGGGATTTTGCCATCCGCCACCTCTACTTTGTCCTGGACTCCATGAGCCCCGACGGGAACCACCACAAGGGCAACCTCTGGGAAGCCTACCTCCCCCTCAAGGAGGGCCCCGCCCAGTGGCCCCTCAAAGAAGGCTTCCCCCGGCCCCAGTACCTCACCTACGACGCCCTCTCCACCATCTGCCTCACCATCGAGAACATCGTGGGCCTCTTTATCTCCCTCCCCCGGAAAACCGTGGACTGGATCATCCCCAACCTGGAAGTCATGGGGGTGGAGAACCTGTCCCTGAAAAAGAACATGATCACCATTCTCTCCAACAAGAGCGGCCGGGGCTGGGAGATCCACATGGAGAGCGAAAAACTCTACTATTTCACCATCAATATATTGGGGAAAAAGAAGAAAACCCTGCCCATCCCCTCGGGAAAATGTTCCATGTTGATCGATAAGTTGTGAACGGAAGTTGCGAACGGAGGGAAAACCTCGCCGCGCGGCGTCGAATCGGACCAAATTACCACGTCCGGGGAACAAAGCCCTCGGGGACGGCGATGACGGCGGTTTCCCCGGACTGTTTGATCAGGAACAGGCCCTTTTCTATGACGAAGGCCGCTGCATGAGAGGGAACAATCCCCGCCGCCACCGCTCCCAGGAACCTGCGCGCGTCGCCGCGTTCATCGGCATAGCGCCGCAATTTCTCCAGCCGCTTGAGGTGTTCCTTGACATCCGCTATCGTTAATTTGGACTTCACTTCCACCGCCAGGGCGGTACTGATGCTTTCAAGGAAGATATCAATCTCGGTCAGGAAGGTGCCGTCGGGATTCTCGATAGTGGTATTGACGTTGAGTTCCGAGAAGACGAGCCCCCGGTCCTTGAATTTTCTCAAAAGATTGGACGCCACGAGGTTTTCGATTAATTCGCCGATCCGGCTGCCCAATTTGCTGATCTTCCGGTCCGTTTCCTTCATCTGGCGGTCCGTCTCCGCGAACAGGCGCTTTATTTCCTTGAACTGACGGTCCGTTTCCTTGAACTGACGGTCCGTTTCCTTGAACTGACGGCCCGTTTCCTTGAACTGACGGTCCATTTCCGCGGAACGGCGGTCTGCTTCTGCGGAACGGCGGTCTGCTTCCGCGGAACGGCGGGCCGCTTCACGGGAGAATTCCCGAAATTCATGGGAGAATTCCCGGAACATGGTCAAAATATGCTCAAACTCCAGGTCCTGGGCTGGTTTGTGTTCTTGAAGGTCACTCATAGAATTATCCTCGATACAATCATACCAAAGATTGAGAAAAAAGTACAGGCGCTATGACAAATGTCATGGGAAGGGTTCGATGGCGCCGCTATCCGCCGCCGGGGTAGTTATCTGACTTTGCCCCGGATGTATCCGATAAGCTTGTAAATTTGCTTGCCCTGAACTATACTTATCTCATTGTATGATATGATGGGCGCGGCTCAAGGCCCCGGCGGGGTTTTGATCGCTTCGGCCATCGTATGACGGTGATCCGATGAGTAACCCTATGATAAGAGGCTCCATAGCATGAAATCTGACTCCCGCCTTATCGCGATTCTTGAAATCGGCTCCACCGGCATCAGGCTCCTGGTAGCCGAAATCTTCGAGGCCGGAGAGTGGCTGGTTCTGGACCGGGCGGATAAATCCGTGGCCCTGGGGCGGGATGTGTTCATTTCCGGCCGGATCTCCCGGGAATCCTTCCTGGAATGCCTCGCGGTGCTGAAAAATTTCCAGGAACTCCTCCGGGGCTGGGAGATCGCCCCCCGGGATGTCCATGTGATCGCCACCAGCGCCTTGCGGATCGCCCGGAACCGGGACGTGTTTGTGGACCGGGTCCTCCGGGAAACGGGGTACCTCCTCAACGTGGTGGAGGGCATCGAAGAAAACCGCCTCATGTACCTGGCGGTGCGCTATGCCCTGAAAAACGACCTCCCCCAATTCTGGCGGGCCAATTCCATGATTGTCGAAGTTGGGGGGGGCTCCACGGAGATCATGCTCCTCCGCCGGGGCAAGATGGTAGCCGCCCACAGCCTCAACCTGGGGACCATCTTTATCGACCAGCAGTCCCGGGTGGTGATGGGTTCCACCCGGTTCCAGGAGCGGTTTTTGAACGAAAATGTCCGGAATACCTCGGAATTCCTCAGTTCCGAAATGGATCTGGCCCATGTCCGGACCTTTGTGGTGGCCGGATCGGACGTGCGCTTCGCGGCGGAAGAGACCGGCGCCGTCTTTAACCCCAACTGCCGGATCATCTCCCGGGACGCCTTTATCAGCTTCGCCGAGCGGGTCAAGAACTGCAGCGCCGACGAACTGGTCCGCAACCACCGGATCCCCTTCGCCGACGCCGAAGGCTTCAGCCTGGGGATCATGGTGTACCGGCTCTTCCTGGAACGGACCGCCGCGGCCCAGGTGATAGTTCCCTCGATTTCCATCCGGGAAGGGCTCCTCATCGACCTTACCCGGGGGGTGGAGGCGGCGCTCCAGGAGGAATTCTTCTCCCAGGTGATTGCCTCCGCGGTAAACCTGGGCCGGAAATTCCATTACGACGAAACCCACAACCGTCATGTGGCGGATCTCTGCATGGCCATCTTCGACGCCCTGGTCTACGAACACGGGCTCCTCCGCCGGGAACGGATGATGCTGGAGGTGGCGGCGATCCTCCACGATGTGGGGATGTTCATCCAAAGTTCCGACCACCACAAGCACGGCCGCTACATTGTCGCCAATTCGGAGATCTTCGGCCTCCACCGGGACGAGTTGAACATTATCGCCAACGTGATAAGCTACCATCGGGGCCCTCCGCCGGACCCTTCGGATATCGACTATATCGCCCTCCAGCGGGAGGAACGAATCCTGGTGCTCAAGATGGCCTCCATCCTCCGGGTGGCGGATGCCCTGGACCGGGGCCATTCCCAGCATATCAAGAATATTACCGTGGAAAAAAAGGGCGAAATCCTGGTCCTCCATTCCCCGGGAAACTACGACTTCAGCCTGGAGCACCGGGGTCTGGAAGAAAAGGCCGATATGTTCCAGGATGTATTCGGCTATAAGGTGGTGCTCACCTGAGGTAACGGTATGGTGTATTTTAACCGGGATATTTCGTGGATAGATTTTAACGAGCGGGTATTGGAAGAGGCCCTCCGGCAGGAAACGCCCCCCCTGGAGCGGCTGCGTTTTCTCTGCATCGTCTCTTCCAACTTTAACGAATTCTTCATGGTCCGGGTGGCGGCGATGAAGCAGGCCCTCCGTTCCGGCGCCGCCCGGGACCCCGCGGGCTTCAGCCCCGAAGACCAGCTTGAACGTACCGGGAAGAAGGTCCGGGCCATCATCCGGCGGCAGTACGACTGCCTCCGGGACGAGATCCTCCCCCTCCTCGCCGCGGGGGGGCTGGAACTGGTCCGGCCCGATACCTGCACCGAGTTGCAGCGGGATTACCTGGAATCCCGCTTCATGCAGGAGATCATGTCCGTCCTGACCCCCCAGCGGGTGGAGGAGGATGCCCCGCTGCCCTCCATCGGCAACATGGCTGTTCATGCGGCGTTCCTCCTCACCGGAAAGGCCGGGGAAACGGTCTCCGCGGTCATCCGCATCCCCGCCGCCCTGGACCGGATCATCTGGCTCCCCGGGGAAAAGGACGGTAAAACCTGCTGGGCCCTCCTGGAAGATGTGGTAACCACCTGGGGCGGCGCCCTGTTCCCCGGTTACGCCGTCAAAGAACGGTTCGTCTTTACGGTTACCCGGGACGCGGATTTTTCGGTGGATGAGAAGCGGGATGAGGATTTTATCGAAGCCATGGCGGAAGTTCTGGCGGGCCGGGAAAGCTCCAAGCCCGTGCGGATGACCTATACGGCGGGGAGTCTCCGGCTGCGGGACGATCTGGCCCGGCGGCTGGAGTTGGGGCCGCAGGACCTCTACGAAATCGACGGCCCCCTGGACCTCAGGACCCTCTCGGTGCTCGTGTCCGTTCGGGGTTTCGACGCGCTTCGGAGTAAGCCGGCGGCCATCTACCGGAACGCCGCCTTCAGTGACGACGAGCCCCTCTGGGACCGCCTGAGCCAGGGGGACGTGCTGCTCTACCATCCCTACCAGTCTTTTGACCCGGTGGTGCGGTTCTTCCAGGACGCCGCCGCGGACCCCCAGGTGATCTCCATCAAGACCGCCCTCTACCGGACCAGCGGGGATTCCCCCATCGTCAAGGCCCTGGAACAGGCCGCCCTGCAGGGCAAGCACGTCACCGCGGTGGTGGAACTCAAGGCCCGCTTTGACGAGGAGCGGAACATTTCCTGGGCAAACCGGCTGGAAAAGGCCGGGGTCATCGTGGTCTACGGCCTGGCCCGGCTCAAGGTCCACGCGAAGGTGAGCCTGGTGATCCGCCGGGAAACCGGGAGCACCCGGCGCTACGTCCACCTTTCCACGGGGAACTACAACGACCGCACCGCGAAACAGTACGCCGACATCGGCCTTTTCACCGCCAACGACGATATCGCCTTTGACGCGAGCATCCTCTTCAATATGATCACCGGGTATTCGGAAGTCCTGCGGACCCGGAAACTGGTCATCGCGCCGACGGCGCTGAAACACACCCTCCTCGGCCTCATCGACCGGGAAGCCAAACGGTCCAGCCCGGAAGCCCCGGGGAGGATCACCGCCAAGATGAACTCCCTGGCGGATAAGGAGGTAATCGACGCCCTCTACCGGGCTTCCCAGGCGGGGGTCAGGGTCTCCCTCAATATCCGGGGGATCTGTATGCTCGTCCCCGGCGTCCCGGGGCTCTCGGAGAACATTCGGGTGGTGAGCATCGTAGACCACAACCTCGAACACAGCCGGATCTTCGCCTTCGCCAACGGCGGCGCGGAGGAGATCTACCTTTCCAGCGCGGACTGGATGAGCCGCAACCTCGAGCGCCGGGTGGAATTGATGTTCCCCGTGATCCAGGAGGACCTCAAGGCCCAGGTTTCCGGCATCCTGGATGCCTATTTCCGGGACAACTGCCGCGCCCGACTCCTGGGCGCGGACGGCTGCTGGAAAGCCCTCGCGCCCTCCCCGGGGGAGCAATCTTTCCGGGCCCAGGAGGCCTTCCTCGAACAGGCCGCCGCCGCGGAACGCCCCTGGACCTCCCGGCAGGAATTCACCGTCCGCCGCAGTCCTCCTGACTAGCCGGCACAGGCCGGGGGATACCCCCCGGCTGGTCCTCGGCACGGGCCGGCACAAGAGAGAGTTGCCGGGGGGTCCTGGCGGTGGGAAAACATAGGTTCCCTCCGGAGGCTCCTCCCTATGTTTTCCCACCGCCACCCCCCTCCGCGATTTCTGTCCGTGCCGGCCCATGCCGGCCCGTGCCGGTATTTCCGGTGGAGGCATCCCCCGACCTGCCTTTATCGCGTTGCGGCTGGTGGATTTGCCGGGTACGGTTGCAAGAAGCCGGGAGGGGGCCGCCGGTTAAACCGTCCCGTTCTTGGGTTTTAAGATAGCCGGAAGCCGAAAAAAGGGCTATACTTATGGCATGAAGATGAAAAAATTGGCGGCTCTGGGGCTGTTCATCCTCGCGGCGGCCGCGGCGGGGGCGCAGTCGCCGGTGTGGAAGGTGATCGGGCAGGACTCCTGGCTGTATCTGGGGGGAAGCGTGCACATCCTCCGGGAGGAGGACTATCCCCTGCCGCAGGCCTTTGAGACCGCTTTTGCCGGTTCTTCGGTGCTGGTCCTGGAAACCGATGTGAACCGGATGGGGGAGGGCGAGACGGCCCGGGCCCTCTTGGAAGGGATGTTCCTGCCGGAGCAGCGGACCCTGCAATCGGTGCTGAGTAAGGGCGTGTATAAGCGCTTAAA
>JAITRV010000094.1 GCA_031288215.1 Spirochaetaceae bacterium
AGCCAGAGGGCGGAGAATATCCGGGCTATCCAGAACAGCCGGTTCTGTTTGGTATAGATATACCAGCCCAGGAGCACCATGAGGGTGTCGGCGATGAGGCGGTTGGTCCAGTGTTCGACCCCCTGAAACCAGAAGGTGATCCGTTCCCCGATGAGTCCGGGCAGCACCCCCGCTTCCACGTAATGCTCGATATTTTCCCAGGAAAGGGCGAGGAGGAGCACCAGGATAAACTCGACAAACCGCCGCTGTCCGGGGGTGAGGGGCTGAGGGAACCATGCGGCCGTAACCCTGCGGGCGACGGCGCCCATGGCGATGCCGTTGGCCAGATGTTCCAGGGACCAGACATCGAAGGCCGCTTCAGTCTTAAAACCCCAGATCAGCATAATTCGGGCTTTACCGCCTGGGGGTGTTTGCCGCTTCGGCCGAAGACGGTTTCTTTTAAGGCGACGATTTTATCCGCCAGGCTGATGATCCATCCCTCACGGCACCGGGGCGGGTGAAAGAGGGTCCAGGGCCACATGTGGGTTTTTATGCAGGAATATTCCTTATCGGTGATGCTGAATATTTCCCGCGCTTTTTCCGCCGCAATCCCGGCGTGAATCCACCCGTGCAGCACATACCGGAGGCCCATCCGGTGGCATTCATACAGGAAAAAGTCGTGCAGCAGCGCTGCCCTGACCACGCACCGTTTGTCGATGCGGTCGTTATCCTCAACCAGAGAGAAACTGATGGCGGCCACATTCAGGCAATGGGAATACATGCTGATGGCGCCGTGGGAAATAAAGCCCTTGTTTTTCAGGAAGAAGGGGTTTTCCAGAATTTCCCGCGCGTATTCGTTAAAAAGTTCCCTGTTTTTCATTCCGGCAGCTCCGTATCGGAAAAAACCGCGAAATTCCTCACCTTGATTCCCTCCTTCTTGTATCTGATCAGTTTTACGCAGTTGTAAACCGCGTCCGCCGCAAAGAGCGCGGCAAGCATCGCGTCCAGGGGCGGGAGCAGCCTTCCCAGCCGCGCGGTCATCGTCAGGCCGGCGTCCCAGTACAGGTACACCACGAAGAGGGTGATGATACCAAAGAAAAGCGAGGTGGTCAGGGCGATACGGCCCCGGAAATGACACCATCGGGTATGGGGATAGGTGGTATAATCCCAGCATTTTACCCGGAAGCACCCTTCCAGAAAGAGGGCCATGACGTATTCCACGGCGGTACAGAGGGCCATGCCCAGAAGAAACACCAGCAGGGGATGATCCTTCAGGGGGGAACAGGCAAGGTACACGCCGATCCCGCCGATGCCGTGGCTGATGGTGTAGGGGCCGGAGAAGAAACCCTTGTTTACAAACCTGCCCCTGGTGATGGTTTCGTTTATGGTTTCACAGATCCACCCGCTCCAGCTTAAAAAGAAAAATTGAAAGACGATGATCCCCGCATCCAGGGAGACGCGGCCGGTCAAATCGCCTGCTCCAGGGAGGCCGTTATGTCCGCCTCCGGGGCGGCCAGACCCGGCTTTCCCGGAAATTGCTCTTGCCCCTTGGCGTTCATGATGAGCATCTGGAGGCGGTTCTCGATATTGGCGAAGCTCGTATCGGGATCATAATCCAGGGGCAGGATCTGAATGGCCGGGTAGGCCTCCTTGATCCGCTTGACCATGCCCCGGCCGCAGACGTGGTTGGGCAGGCACCCGAAGGGCTGGAGCATCACGAAGGAGCGCACCCCCTTGGCGGCGTGGTGCATGATGTCCGCCACCATGAGGAAGCCCTCCCCGGACTGGATCGAGTGGTGAATGATCGGATCGCTCAGCTTGGCCATCTCCGGCAGCCGCAGGCTGGGTTCAAAGAGGGGGTGTTTCTTCGCGTAACGTTCCGCCAGGTTGAGAAAAACATCGAAGAACGCGTCCCCCGCAAGGGCCCAGATTTTTTCAATGGGGGAATGCCGCACCTTGAAGTCCTTCACCTCCGATACGGTGTGGAAGAGCATGAGGTTGCGGTACACGTCCGCCATCCGGGGCAGTTCAACC
Source organism: Spirochaetaceae bacterium (assembly GCA_031288215.1). Lineage (GTDB taxonomy): Bacteria > Spirochaetota > Spirochaetia > Treponematales > Breznakiellaceae > JAIRMO01. Next base: position 2,014 of record JAITRV010000094.1, read on the forward strand.
TCCATATGGTTCTTTTCCAGATATTCTTCAATATAATAATTGGAACCGCTATGGAAGGTCAAAAGATATTCCCCGGTGATGAAGACCAGGGGCTTGAGCGTGGTCCGGTCGTAGCGGAGCGCGGCCATGTCGTCGATGGCTTTCTTAAAGGCCGCCAGGGCGCCGGGGATGTCGTAATGGTGAAGCCCCTCGGAGAGGGCGTCCACCGAGGCCTCAAAGACCCGGTCGGTTTCCCCGCGATCCAGCTCATAGGGCCGTATCTTGCGGCGAAGGTCCTCCAGGATGTCGACCATGATGATACAGGCGGCGATGCGTCCGTAGGTGAGCACGTTTAAACGGTATCCAGGATGGAGATTCTTGGGGTCGAAGAGATCCGTGGAAAGGATGGGCACCTGGGGGTAGCCCGCATCGTCCAGGGCCTTGCGGGTGAGGACCATGTAGTTTACCAGCCGGCAGTCGCAGGCGGTTTTTCCGGTCCCCACGATAACGTCGTCAGGGTTATACCGCCCGCTCTTCAGCACCGCCAGGGCCTCCCCGATGACCACCTGGGCGGGGAAACAGATGTCGTTGTGGACGTACTGCTTCCCCAGGAGCATCGCGTCCCGGCTCCCCATGGGCAGGGGTTCCGCCCGGAGACCCTCCCTCCTCAAGGCCGCGGTGATGATCTTGCAGAAGGCGATGCTCACGTTGGGGACCAGCACCACCTTGGTCCGGCGGTTCTTGCGGTCCATCTTAACCGGGAAGGGCTCCTCCAGGGGCCGCGCCGCCAAAGCCGCCTTTTCCCGCCGGGTGACCACCGTTTCGATGAAGGAGCGGACCCGGATCCGCAGGGGGCCGGATACGTCGCTTTCGTCCAGTTTCAGAATCAGGGGGGATTTGCCGGAAATCTCGTCCATGAGCCGGATCACCTCGTCGGTGTAGAGGGCGTCGTGGCCGCAGCCGAAACTGAAGATCTCCACGTATTCCAGCGCGGGATGGCGGGCCGCGGCGATAGCCCCCGAGAGCAGCCGGGCATGGTTGTTGTTCGTAATATCCAGCCGGGTCTTCTTGAGGCTGAGTTTCCCGAGGCCCGGCAGGGCGTCCACGGTCAGCACCGGTATGCCGATGCCGGTGAAACAGCGGGAGAGGTTGTGGTTCACCACCTCGTCAAACTGGTAATGCCTGCCGGAGATCACCACGGCGAACTTCCCGCGTTTCTCCGTTTCCTCGATGATCCGCTTCCCCTCCGCCACGAGGCGGCTGTTAAAGGAGGCCAGCGCGGCATCCCCCTGGGAAATGGCCTTGAGCGTCGCTTTCCGGGAGATGTCGAAGGTTTCCTCCATGTACCGGCAGAGCTGGTTATTGCGGTCCACCGTTTTGAACCAGTGGAAAACCGGGGTGTCGAAGACCACCTTCCAGCGGCGTTCCGGCTCGTCGGAGTATTTTATCACCAGGGGATAGCCCTTCAAAACCGGGCAGGTATAGGTGCTGGCCTTTTCGCGGTTATCCGAAGGCAGCCGGATAAAGAGAGGCATGAAGATCCGGTCCACCCCGCGTTCCGCCAGGGCGTGGATATGGCCGTGGGCGAGTTTCGCGGGGAAGCACACCGTGTCCGAGGCCACAAAGGGAAGGCCCTTCTCGAAGATCGCCTTGGTGCTCCGGGGGGAAATGGCGGTCTTGAACCCCAGGGCATGAAAGAAGGTGGTGAAGAAGGGCATGGTCCGCCAGAAGTCCAGGGCTCGGGGCAGCCCGATGGTGATGTCCCGCTCCGCCGTCAGGGGAGTGAAGGGGTAGTCCTGAAAGAGCAGTTGTTCCCGGATCTTTATCATGTCCGGCACCGTTTCCATCTGGGCGGACACCTTCTTGATTTTCTCCCGGAAGGCGGGGTCCTTGAGGTCCCCGACCATGTCTCCCCGCTCGCAGCGGTTCCCGGTCACCCAGGTGGCGCCGTTGGAGAAGGCCACCAGGGTCCGGTTGCAATTATTCGTACAGAGGGTACAGCGGACATTGGATTGCTGGGTATAGTCGAAGTCCTCGATGTTCTCAAGGCCGATGAAGCGGCTCTTGCCGCCGGCCCCCTGGAAGCCCCGCCGGGCTATCTCCCGCTTGGTGAGGAGGGCAATGCCGATGGCCCCCATCTCCCCGGGATAGGGGGCCCGGATCACCTGCCGGCCCAGGTACTGTTCTAGGGCCCGTAGAACCGCGTCGTTCTTAAAGGTCCCCCCCTGGACGACGATCTTGTCCCCCAGGCTTGAAAAGTTGGAGATCCGCACCACCTTGGTAAAGACGTTCTCGATAATCGACCGGCAGAGCCCCGCCATAATATCGGAGGAGCCCTTGCCGTTCTTCTGTTCCGTGATGATGGTGCTGTTCATGAAGACCGTACAGCGGCTGCCCAGGACCGCCGGGTTCTTGGCCTCAAAGGCCGTCCGGGCGATGTCCTCCACCGGGATATTCAGGTTGGCGGCGAAATTCTCCAGGAAGGAGCCGCAGCCGGAGGAACAGGCCTCGTTGACGGTAATATTGGTCACGATGTCGTTGGAGATGGTGATGGCCTTCATGTCCTGGCCGCCGATGTCCAGGATGAAGCTGGCCCCGGGGATGTATTTCCGGGCCGCGGCGGCGTGGGCCACGGTTTCGACGGTATGGTAGTCCGCCCCCAGGGCCTTGTCGAAGAGGAGTTCCCCGTAGCCGGTGGTGCCCAGGGCGATGATTTCCAGCGTTATCCCCGCCTCCTTGTATTTCCGCTTGAGGGCGATGAGGGCGTCCCGCAGGAGGCGCAGGGGGTCCCCGTGGTTACCGGAATAGAAGTGCTCCACCGCGTTTTCATCCTCGTCTAAAAGGACGAACTTTGAGGTGGTGGAACCGGCGTCTATCCCGAGGTATGCCCGCAGGACATCCCCCCGCTTGAGGGTATGGCCGATAGCCGGGGGCAGCCGGTGGCGCTCCTGAAATTCCCGCCGGGCCTCCCCGGAAGCAAAATAGGCCCCGCCATTATCCGGTTTTATCTCGGAAATATGCGTGCGGAAGGTCGAAAGGGCCCCGATGGCCGCGGTGGGATCGAAATGATAGGGATAATCGGAAAACATTTCATCCGGCGAGAGGGCTGCCCCGCAGGCGATGAGGGTTTCCGGATTCTCCGGGCGGATGATGTCTTCTTCGCCCAGCCCCAGGCGTTCGGCAAAGACCCGGATCAGGGTCGGGTTAAAGGTCAGGGGCCCCCCCTCAAAGATGATGGGGGGCTTCAGTTCCAGCCCCTGGGCCAGGCCCCCGATGGTCTGTTTGGCGATGGCATGGAAGGTGGAGAGGGCGATATCCTCCCGGAGCCCCCCCTGGTTGAGCAGGGGCTGAATATCGGTCTTGGCAAAGACCCCGCAGCGGCCGGAAATATCGTAGACCGACTTCCCCCGGGCGGCGAGGTCCTCAAAATCCTCCACCGGCGTCCGCAGGAGCACTGCCACCTCGTCGATAAAGGCCCCGGTCCCCCCGGCGCAGCTTCCGTTCATCCGCATATCCGAGGCGATAAGCCGCTGTGTGGCGGTATCATAATAGAAGAAAACGATTTTCGCGTCCTGGCCGCCCAATTCCACCGCTACCCGGGCCTG
>JAITRV010000103.1 GCA_031288215.1 Spirochaetaceae bacterium
CCGAAAGCGGAACCGAAGCCGCGGCGGAGGCCGTGGCCGAAGGCACGGCCGGGGAATGATGAAGGGGCTGCCCGCTTCACGGTAGATCGGGATCGATCAAGGGGCTGACGGAGTGAAGGTAACGGATCGCCTCCAGGCCGTCCAGGGCGCTTGAGCGGGGTTCATGGCTCCGTTCACGGACACAGCGGACCGCGTCGGCGGCCATGTTGGCAAAGTAGCCCGTGGGGCCCTCCCGGGTTTCTCCGGTCCTGACGAGGGAACGGAAAGACGCCGCATAGGGGCTGGGCCCGCTCTCCCAGACTTCAAAGACGCCGTTGCCGATCCGCAGCCGGCCTGTCTCGCAGGAAAACTCCAGTTCAAATATCAGATGGTCCCGTTCCGCCCCCAGTTCGATGAGGACCGGGACCGCCCCCGCGGGGAGGCTCATCGCCTCCCCTAAAGGACCCTCTAAGGGACCCCATAGGGGACCCCCCTCCGGGGGCGGGGGCGCCAGGATGCCGGCGAGGTAGGCGGTCCCGGCGGCGCCCGAAAGGGGCGCCCCCCAGGCCATCCGGTGCCGCAGCTTAAGCCCCGAGAGGAACATGAGGGCGTCCGCCAGGTGGGTCCCGTCATGCCAGAGCACCTTCAGGAGCCGGCGGTTCTTCCCCATGTAGAGCCGCCCGGAGGCGCTGAGGAGCCGGCCCAGGCGGCCTTCCTCCAGGATGGCCCGGGCCCGGCCGTAATCGGCGGCATAGCGCCGTTCATGGTTGGTGATGATCCGAATCCGGCCCCCGCTGTGGAGGGCGGCGATCTCCGCGGCGGCGGTGATGGTGTCCGCCAGGGGCTTCTCGCAGACCGCCACGGGGACCCCCCGGTCCGCAGCCAGGGCGCAGTAGCGGCTGTGGCTGTCCGGGTGGGTGGCGATGTGGAGGATGTCCGGGGCCGTCTCCCGGATCATCAGGTCCGCGTCGGCGTAGACCGGGCAGCCCCAGCGTTCCCCAAAACGATGCCGCCGGTCCCCGTCGGTGTCACAGCCCGCCACGAGGACGCAGTCCGGGTTTGCCGTGACGGCCCCCGCATGGGTACAGGGCTTCTCCCGCAGGGGGTCCTCCTCCAGGAGGCTCCCGATCCTCCCCAGGCCCACAATCGCGGCCCGCACCTTCCTCACGCCGCCGTCCCCGCTTTGCTCCGTGGGGAATCCCCCGCCGGGGGGCATCAGGGGCCCTCTCCGATGGCGGCGGTGCCTCCGGCCCTCCCTCCGGCCCCCTTGGGGGGTTCAAGGAAAGCCGCTCCCCGGCCGCGCTGGACGTTCCCCCGGCTGCGGGCGGGCCCCAGGGAAACCCCTCCGGGGCCCTCACCCCTCCCTTCGCCCCGAGGCTCAATGAAAGCCGCTCCGCGGCCCCGCTTATCCCGCCGGGAATTGAGGATCGAGTACATCACCGGCGTTACAAAGAGGGTCATCAGGGAACTCACCGTGAGGCCCCCCACGAAGGTCTTGCCGATGGGCTGGATGGTGTCCGCCCCGGCGCCGGGGAAGAAGGCGATGGGGAACATCCCCAGGATGGTGGTAAGGCTGGTCATCAGGATGGGCCGCAGCCGGTTCCGGCCCGCTTCCAGGCAGGCCTCCCGGACCAGCATACCCCGGGACCGGAGGGTGTTGGTGTAATCCACCAGGACGATGCCGTTGTTCACCACCACCCCCACCAGGGCCACGATGCCCACCGCGGAGAACACGGACATGGCTTCATCGCCGATCTTGTAGATCCAGATCACGCCGATAAAGAGGAGGGGAATGGAAAAGAAGATGATCAGGGGGTCCACGAAGGATTCAAACTGGCTCGCCATAACCCCGAAAACCAGGAAGACCGCCGCGGCGATGATCAGGAGGAAACGGCGGTTGTAGGTTTCGATCTCCCGGGCCTCCCCCAGGTAGCGGACCGTGACCCCTTCCCGGGGGATGAGGGAGCCTTCCACCACTTCCTCAAGCCGGTCCTGGATATCCGTGGCGGCGATCCCCGGGGGGAGGTCCCCGGTGATTCTGACCACCCGTTCCTGGTTTTCCCGGCGTATGGAGGAGGGGGAGCGGTTCTCGATGATCCGGGCGAGGTTGGCCACGGGTACCCGCTCCCCGGCGCGGTTCATCACGAAGATCGCGTCCAGGTTAGGAAGGCCCGCCTGATCCTCCTCCCGGAGCATCACGTTGATGTTGACGAGCTTATCCCCCTGGGAAAAACTGGCCGCGGTGGCGCCGTTCATGGCGGTCCTGATTTCGGCGGCCACCGCGGAGGGGGAAACCCCCAGGGCCGCGGCCCGTTCCCGGTCCAGCTCGATCTGGAGTTGGGGAGCCCCCTCGTCCAGGTTCACCGTGGGGTTCTCGATCTCGGGGAGGGAGCGGATCATGATGTTCCGAATCTCCTCGGCGGTCTCCATGATGGCGTTGGCGTCCCGGGAACTGACGCTGATCTCCACCGCCGAAGTGCTCCCCATGCTCCGGCCCGCCCGGAAGCTGATCTCGCTCCCGGGAAATTCCGATATCAGGGGGGTGAGCTTTTCAATAATCCGGGCGGGGGTGTCGATCTGCTCCGCCGGGGGGGGCAGGGTGATCTGGATGCTCCCCTGGGTACGGCCGCTCCGCCGGATCGTCACGATGAGGTTCCGGTACCCTTCGACCTTTTCCTTGATAAGGGCCTCCAGGGCGCCGACCACCTCCTCCGTGGCCTCGATCACCGTGCCTTGGGGCATCGCAATGCTGATGTCCACCGAATCGTCGGTCCTGCTGCGGATGAACATATTCATCCCGATCCCTGAGAACTGCAGGAGGGAAAAGACCAGGAGGAGGAGTATCAGGGAGAGCACCAGGAGGCGGTGGTCCAGGCAGTAGTCCAGGGTGGTTTTGTAGCCGTTATCCAGGGCCCGGAAGAAGCCATCCATGGCCCCGTCGATCCTTCGCAGCAGGGCGATCTTCAGGGGCTTCTGCCGACGGGTGTCCAGTTTGAGGATGGGGCCGCAGAGGCTGGGCACCAGGGTTACCGCCACCACCAGGGAGGAACTGAGGGAGATCACCACGGTGAAGATCAGATCGTTAAAAAGCTGGCCCATCATTTCCAGATCGTTTTTATAGATAATCAGGGGCACGAAGACGCAGAGGGTGGTGGCGGTGGAGGTGATGATCGCCCGGATCATCTCCTGGCTCCCCAGGATCGCGGCGATCTCCGGCTTGGCCCCCCGTTCCCGGTAGTTGTGGACGTTTTCCAGGATCACGATGGAGGCGTCCACGGTCATCCCCAGCCCCAGGATCAGGCCGGTCATGGTGAGGAGGTTCAGGGAAAAGCCGAAGATCGACATGAGCATCAGGGTGAGGAGGATCGAGATGGGGATGGAAAGGCCGATGACCAGGGTGCCCTTGACGTTCCGCAGGAAGACGAAGAGGACCAGCATGGCCAACAGGGCCCCCTGGAAGGCGTTGGAGTAGACCTGGTTCAACGTGGCGTTGATCAGGGAGGTGTTGTCCGAGAGGACCTCCAGGGTGATCCCCCGGGGCAAATCCGCGTTGATCCCCTCCAGGGCGGCGCGGACCCGGGCAGCCACCTGGACGGAATTGCTGTCGCTCTCGCTGGTAACCTGGATATAGACCCCGCTCTGGCCGTTCACGTAGACCCGGGCGGCGTTGTCGTTGTAAGCCAGGCTCACCTCGGCCACATCCTCCAGGCGTACCACCTGGGAGCGGTTCTCCTGGGTCCCCGGAGAGGCGGCGGACACGGTTTTCACCACCAGCCGCCGGATCTGATCCACCGCGGTAAGCTCCTGCCGGGTGAGAAGCTGGAATTCCCGGCTCCCCCGGGTCAGGCTGCCCCCGGAGGAGAGGATGTTCTGCCCCCGCAGGGCGGTGCTGATGTCGCTCAGGGTCAGGTTGAAGGCCGCCAGGCGGTTCAGGGACACCGCCACCTTGACGATCCGGGTGGTTCCCCCGGTAACGTCCGCCGATGCCACCCCTTCGATACGCTCGATATGGGACTGGATCTCGTCCTCCGCGAAGATCCGCAGTTGATCCGGGGGATAGTTCCCCCGGACCACGAGGCGCATGATGGGCATGGCGGACATATCGAAGCGCCGGACCGTGGGAGTTCCCGCCCCGTCGGGGAGGGAATTGGCCAGGCGGCTCACCAGGGTCTGGGCGTCGGTCATGGCCTTGTCCATATCGGTACCGTAGGCAAAGTTAAGGTTGATGAAGCTGGACTCGAAGGATGAGTTGGAGGTCATCTCCGTGAGGCCCCGGGAGGAGGCCAGGACCTTTTCCAGGGGGTCGGTGATGTTCCGCTCCACATCCGCGGGCCCCGCCCCGGGGAAGGAGGTATACACCGACAGGACCGGCCGGGTGGTGGAGGGAAAGAGGTCCACCGCGAGCTTCGGGACCAGGGTCGCGGCCACCCCCATAGCCAGGGCATAGAGAACCACAATAGTAACCGGCCGTTTCACCGAATATTTAGCAATATTCATCCTTCCTCCTGCCCCATGGGGTCTCCTTCATTCTTCATTGAGGACCCGCACCGGATCACCCTCGGTCAGGAAATTCTGGCCCGCCACCACCACCGATTCCCCCAGTTCCAGCCCCGAGGCAACCTCCACCAGGGCCTCGTTCTCAAGCCCCAGGGTAATTTCCCGCCGTTCCGCGAGGCCCTCGCCGTTCACCACGAAGACGATCCAGGACCCGTAGGTGTTGATCACCGCCTCCCGGGGGATCACCGGGATGTCCGTCCCCGATTCGGTCACGAGGCTCACGGTGGCGAACATCCCCGGCTTGATCCGGCTTTCCGCCCCGGTAAAGCGGAGGCGGATCCGCAGGGTCCGGCTGGCGCTCTCCAGGATGGGGCTCACCTCGTCCACCACCGCGGGGAAAATTTCCCCCCGCATGGCCTCAAAGGCGGCCTGGGCCTCCAGGCCCCGGTGTACTATCGTCGCATACCGCTCCGGCACGAAGGTCTCCACCGCGAGGCTCCCCGGATCCCCCACCACGTATATGGCGGTTTGGGGAGAAACCGTATCCCCGGGGTTCACCGGGGCCTGGATGACCGTCCCGCTGATGGTGGAAACCACCGGGCTCTGGGAGTATACCTCCCCGGGCCGGGAGGGGTCCACCATGGCCACGGTTTGGCCCCGGAAGACCGTATCCCCCGGAATGAGCCGCCTTTCGGTGAGTTTCCCCGAAACCGAGGGAAAGATCGACACCTGGGTCCTGAGGATCACGTCCCCGTTGATCACCAGGTACTTCTCGATGTTTCCCCGGCTGACCGCCGCCGTCCGCACCGCCGTGGCGGTGCGGCTTCCCCCCCCGGCAGGCCGCCCGCCGCCGGAAGCGCCGCCGCTGCCCGGAGCGCCGCCTGTAGGCCGCCCGCCCCCTCCGGGAGCCGCCGCTGCCGGAGGGGCCGCCGCCCGCTTGGGGATGATCCGGGGAACGAGGATCAGGGCGGCGAGGATGACGATGAGGGTGATAATGACGGCGGTCGTTATCCGGGACCCCTTGGTATGCTTCATGGAACGACTCCTCCGGAGAGGGCCCGCCAATCCGCGTTGAGGGCGGCGGCCAGATCCAAGGTCATGGTCTTATAGGCCAATTCGTCGGAGAGAAGCTGCTGCCGGGCCTCGGCCATGTTGTTCCGGGCGTCTTCCAGGGCGAGGAGTTCCACCGTCCCGTTCTGAAAGCCGATTTCGGTCAGCTCGTAGGTCCGCTCGGCGATCTCCACCCGGAGCCGGGCGATCTCGATCCCCGCCCAGGAATTGCGGAGGTTGGCGGCCAGGGAACGGATACCGGCCCGGGCGGTATTTTCGATGTTTCTCAGTTCCAACCGGGCCTTTTCCAGCTCCGCCCGGGCTGAACTGAGGGCCTGATCCTTCAGGGAGAGCGGCACCCACCCGTCCAGGGGGATCGTCACGTCGATGCTTCCGGTGAGATTATCGGTCATCGTCCGGGAATAGGCGCCGGCGTATGAGGCGGAGAGGCTGATGGAGGGCCCCCGGGAACTGAGGAAGGTCTGGGTTTGGGTATTTTCCGCCTGGGCGATCCGCTGCCGCTGGATAACCACGTCGGGCCGCTTGGGGAGGTACTCCTGAATCAGGGCCTCCGCGTCCGCATCCAGGGCCGTCACCGCCATCTCCCCCGTGAGTTCCACGCCGATATCCTGTTCCAGGCCCAGGAGCACCAGGAATTCCCCCAGGCCGGCCTCATAGGCCGTCCGCGCCCGGCGGAGGCTGAGTTTCGCCGACTCCGCGCTGAGCTGGCTCTGAAGGTAGGCGAGCTGCCCCACATAGCCGTTTTCAAAGGAAATCCGGTTCTTTTCAAGCTCCAGTTCCGCCAGCCGCAGCACCTCCTCCAGGATGGAAAGGTTTGCCCCTTCCGCCAGGAGGCTGTAATAGGATCGGGCGGTCTGGATCTCTATCTGCTGCCGGGCCTGCTCATAACTGAAGAGCCGGCTTTGGTACAGGAGCTTGCTCTGCTTCATGGTGGTAAAGAGCCGTTCGTTCAGCCGGAGGGAGGCGCTGAAATTCAGGGAATAGGACAGGGGATCGCTCTGAGCGGCGGCCCGGGATTGGCTGAGCAGGCTGGTGCTGTAACTCACCCCCCCGCCCACGGAGAGGCTGGGCAAAAACTGGGCCCAGAGATTCGCCGCCTCCCGCTGAGCGCTCAGGAGATCGATTTCGCTGATTTGAAGGCTCAAACTCTGCTCCACCGCCCGTTCCACCGCCTTATCCAAGCTCAATGAGAGGGCGGTTCCTTCAGAACCCTGCCCTCCGGCCAAAGGTACCGCCGCCAGCCACAAGAACAAAACCCCCCGGGAAACCCGTCCCATAACAACCTCCGGCCTTACATAATAATAGAACGCTGGTATCTCTTTGGATAGGGGGAATCCCCTTTTTTTACCATAAAATAACATCCCTTGAGTATGTAGCAATAACTATGCCAACTCCGGCTCATTTTACCGGAATCAGCGGGCCGCCGCAAGGATTGGGCGAAAAAACGCGCCCTTCCGCGCTCCCGTCCGGCATTTTTCCGCTTTTTTCCTCCCGGTACGGTCATGCCGTGTGGGTAATAATTACCCGCGGCGAACACCCCTGTAACTATTTTACCCATCTCCCCCGGGGCCCTCCGGTAAGAAGCGCCCCCTTTTTATAGAAAAAAAACAAAGCCGCTCCTTGGTTACAGCCGAATGCCGCCCGGCTCCCTGGAGAGGTGTTATATTACTTGCTTCTTGCTATGATGTATGGTATAATCTTTCTATCATGACCAATCAAACTGCCAGGGTTTCCCCCTTTCTGAAATTTTTTACCTCTCCGGTTTTTACTCCCCCCCCCCCTGCAGTTTTTTTCATACTCCGGATAATTGCGGACGCATACCCCGTAGTAATCGACGAGCTACCGCGCTCGTCTTTTGCCGCGAAGCGTCCGCCGGAACTCAGCTTTTATTTCGCGGCGTACCGGATAACAAGGAGCAGGTAACAAGGGATAAGGAACAGGTAGTAAAGAGCAAAGGAAGATGGGGAGATGAGTGTTTTGCTTTGCTCTTTGTTAAGGAGGTGAGGTATGAACGGGATTGGGAAAAAGCGGGTGTTTTGGGCGGCGGTGGGAGCGGCGATGCTGCTCTCTGCGGCGGCGACTCTTTTGGGATGCGGGAATCCCTCGGGGCCCGATATTGAAACCGAGGCTGGGGAGGAAACCGGCTCCGGAAGCAAGCCCGGTACCGGCGGTTCCGGCAGCGGCGGTGGAGGCAGCGGCGGCAGCGGCGGTTCCGGTAGCGGCGGCTCCGGCAGTAAAGGCAGCAGCGGTAGTACCGCCGGTGGTACCGGAGGCGGCTCGTACACGGTAACCTTCGATCCGGATGGGGGAAGCGGCGGGACCCAGACCCGGCAGGTGGCGAGCGGCGGTACCATAGGGACCGCTATGCCAGAGAAGCCAAGCAAGAGCGGGCTTATCTTCAGCGGGTGGTACACCCAGCAGTACGGCGGGGACAAGGAGTTTACCGGCAACACGCCGGTAAACGGCACTATCACGGTGTATGCGTACTGGGTTAAGCCGGTCTACATCGTAACCCTCGACGCGGACGGGGGGGAGCCCGCACGCCAGACCCGGAGTGGGAATGACACCGGGATCGAGGGCTGGGATTCATTGGAATACCCGCAAAAGGAAGGCTATTTCTTCAGCAACTGGCAGACCGAGCGGGACGGCAATGGAACGGCGTTTTACGGCGCCATGCCGATACACAGCGACACCACGCTGTACGCGAAATGGGACAAGAACGTATACTGGATAACTTTCATCTTGGAATACGGATACATGGCGAACCAGAATGTGACCCACGGCGGAACGGCCACAATGCCCACAGATCCCACCAGGCTAGGCTGCACCTTCAGTGGGTGGTACACCGAAAAGAACGGCGTCGAAACGGAGTTTACCGCCACGACCCCGGTAACCGCGATGATAACGGTATACCCGAAGTGGACGATCAACACGTACACGGTAACCCTCGATGGGGGTGGGGCCGTCTTCGCACCGCAATCCGTGACGGTTGAGCACGGCGGACATGTGGGGGACCAACTGCCGCTGTATCTGACCAAGGCGGGGCACATCTTCGATGGCTGGTACACCGGGCCGAAAGGTAGCGACGACTGGTTCTCCCCTTATACCATGGTAACCAGCAATATGACGGTGTACGCGAACTGGATAGCCGAGGACCCCACCGTTTATTACGTACGCTTCGTGACCTTCCGGGGGACCCCCGAGGAGCAGTCCTTCACGGTGGCTCCCGGCCAAACGCTGAGCGAGCCGCAACGGCCGACCTGGGCCCACGGAACCTTCCTCGGCTGGTACACCCAGGAGGACGACGGCAACCTGTTTGAGGCTGCCGCGGTGGTAAACGCCAATAGGACATACTACGCGCACTGGAGCTTGAAGCAGTACACGGTAACCTTTGACGCGGACGGGGGCGAGCCCTCGGTCCGGACGCATACGATGCCCTACGGCCTCCTGTACTACTCGCCCTCGGATCCAATCAGGCCGGGGTATGCCTTCGGCGGCTGGTTCTCCGAGCGAAACGGCGGCGGCAGCCTTCCCGGCAACGTGCCTATAGAAAAGAATACGACGCTGTACGCGAAGTGGGAGCCCCTGCGGTGCGAGATAATCTTTGACGCGACCGGGGGGAACCCCGCGCAAACAGCCGGGGGGGCGTACTATGGCAAGACTGTGGGCGCTTCCAATATGCCTTCCAATCCAACCAAAACCGGCTACACCTTCGGCGGCTGGTTCTCCGCGCCGGACGGGGGCGGCAGCGCCTTTACCGGCGGCACGACGGTAACCACCGATACGGTGCCCAACATCTTATCCAAGGGCAGGGTGTACGCGAAGTGGACGCCCATTCCTTACACGGTGACCTTCAACGCGGACGGCGGCAGCCCCGCGACGCAGACCCGGACGGTGAACTACGGTACGTCGGCGGGGACTTTGCCCACGCCCGCCAGAACCGGCTATGCCTTCGACGGGTGGTACACCGCCCAAAACGGCGGCGGAACGGAGTTTACCGGTGCGACCCCGGTAACCGCGAATATCACGGTATACGCGAAGTGGGCGGCCGCTCAGGTACCATCCGACTTGTCCCTTGCGGATGCCTTAACGTGGATCACGGCCAACGCGGTGGCGGGCGGTGAGTATACCATTACCGTGAAACAGGATAAGACTATCCCGCCCACGACCCTTTCCTACGGCGGAAAGCCGGTTCACATCACCCTTGCCGGCGATACCACGGAGCGGACAGTCAGCCTGGGTGCAAGAGGCTCGCTCTTTAGGGTGGAAAGCGGCGTTACCCTGACCCTGGACGACAAGCTCACCCTGCGGGGCCGGTCCGAGAACATCTATCCACTGGTTTGGGTAAATAGCGATGGGACGCTGGAGATGCAAACCGGCTCGAAGATCACCGGCAACTCCGGCGACGGCGGGGTGTATGTATACGGCGGCACGTTTACCATGAGCGGCGGGGAAATCAGCGACAACTTCGCCGGCTTCTACAGCGGCGGCGGGGTGGCTGTAGGCAGCAGCGGCACGTTTACCATGAGCGGCGGGGAAATCAGTGGCAACGTCTCCGCCGGCAGCGGCGGCGGGGTGGCTGTATACAGCAGCGGCACGTTTACCATGAGCGGTGGGGAGATCAGCGGCAACTCCTCCGTCACCGGCGGCGGCGGGGTGGATGTATCCAACGGCACGTTTACCATGAGCGGCGGGGAAATCAGCGGCAACTACTCCTCCTCCGTCGGCGGCGGCGGAGGGGTGTATGTATCCAACGGTACGTTTACCATGAACGGCGGGGAGATCAGCGGCAACTCCGCCTCCGACAGCGGCGGCGGGGTGTATGTATCCTACGGCACGTTTACCAAGCAAGGGGGGGGGACCATTTACGGGTCGGACGCAAGCGCGGCCTTGAAGAACACCGCCAGAGGCGACGGCTACGGCCACGCGGTCTATGTCGAGAGCGGCAATCCCAAGAAACGCGACACCACGGCGGGCCCGGGCGTGAACATGAACAGCGGGATAAGCGGCAGCGCGGGAGGCTGGGAGTAAAAGGAGAGGAGAGAGCGAGGAAGCAACGAGCAACTCCTAGCCCTCTCTCCTTCCTGTTACCGCGTGGCAGCGATTTCCCGTTGAACCATATCACTGATAATTTCGGCGGGGGTTTTATGGGCGGCTATGGCTTTGGTCATAAGCCAGTCCGCCGAAAGATCGTCAATAGTCAGGGAATGGGCCGCTTTACGCCGCTGGGTGAAAAATCCCGTCCCATTGGGGCCAGGGACGGGCGGATTTTTGGTATAATACTCGTCCCAGTAATCCGCTTCTTCATTGGTCATTCGTGCCATGCTTATTCCTCTCTCCTCACTCCTCCCTGTTACTCCCTCCCGCTTTACAAGCGGCTCTTTTTACGGGCAAAAAGCCTTTTTGAGCGCTTCCAGGTCCAGTTCCGGATAGACCGGAAAGCGGGAAAGGAGTTTTTCCACCCGGGAAAGGGCTTGGGCCCGGGCGGTTTCGTTGACGCGGTATTTGACCTTGCTGAAGGGCGCCGGGGCGCCGGCGGGGTTTTCCGCGGCAACGGTGTTTTTGAGTACCAGGGCTATGACGGAGCCGAGTTCTTCCATTTCGGCCGCCGTCATCCCCAGGGTGGTTACCGCGGCGGTACCGATCCGCAGCCCCGAGGTATACCAGGGGCCGTTGGGGTCAAA
>JAITRV010000138.1 GCA_031288215.1 Spirochaetaceae bacterium
TCAAGATCCGGCGTAAAGGTGTGGAGCTGCCCCCCGGTTTTAAGGTAGCGGAAGCCCCGGTCTTCGGGGTTGGTAAACTCAATAAAACTGTCGGAATTGCCCCGGACCCAGGCTTTCAGGGTTTTAACCGTGCGCCTGTTCCGGTAATCGATGATCATGTCCCCCTCGTATTCGATGGTGGTATATATCTCGTTATTATCCACCCGGCGCAGCAATTCTACCGCCGGCGGACTCTGTCCGTACACAAGCGATGCCGCCGGTAAAACAATCAAAAACACAAATACCGTTACTTTCATCATAAACCTCCCCATTTGTTATTAACCACGAAGTCAAACAAGTCGAATAAGACAAGAGCTTGTTCCAAACCCCGGTTGGTTTTGGAACAGCCTCACACGTAAAAGATTTTAGGAAAGCCCGGCTCCTGTTCCCCTCTTCTTTAACTTCCTCGACTTTGCGGTAAAATTCTTCATCTCCGCAGGGCCTCCACCGGCTCCACAAAGGCGCTCTTGAGGGAGGGGAACAGGGTAAACAGCGAAGCCGCCATGACCCCCAGAATCCAGCCCCGGAACAGGCTGGCAAAACTAAAATCAAAAAATATGGCGTTCGCCGCGGGCATCTCCGCGAAGGTGCTTTCCCCGGCCATGGCGGTCCAGCGCAGGGGGAAAAACTGGCCGATGCCGGTAACCAGGCCCCCCAGGACCACCCCCGCGGAGGCCCCCGCCATGGCGAGGAACAGGGACTCGAAGAAAAAGACCCTGACAATTTCCCCCCGGGTCATACCCAGGCTCCCCATCATGCCGATCTCCTTGATCCGTTCGTGGATGATCATCGTAACGGTGTTCACGATAAGGAGGCAGGCCACGATGAGGAAAATGAGGTAGATCAAATAAAACAGGGGTTCGTACATATTCATCATGACGATCCAGTACTGGTCCCTCCATTCGGCGCAGACATTGCCGGGGCCCAGGATCTTCTCCATCTCCCCCGCTATGCTCCCGCTCTGCGCCGGGGACTCGGCGTAGACGATGAGCTGTTGGGCGGCGTCCTCCAGTACCAGGAGGCGCTGCAGACGGCCAAGATCCACGATGATCGTCTCCCTGTCCGCCTTGGCGTAATCAAAACGGAAGATCCCGCTTACCACCGGCGACCAGGGCCGGTCGGAAAACTGGGAGGACATGGTGACAAGGGGAATCCGGTCGCCGATTTTAAGGCCCGATTTCTCCGCGAAACGCAGCCCGATGGCGCACTCATTACTGTCCGGCCCGGGGTAGCGGCCCTCCAGGAGACCGTCGTTCCGGCCGGTAAGGTTAAAGTTATTCACCTTGCTTTCCTCCGCCATGTCCAGGCCCCAGAGGACGGCGTGTTTAATAACGCTTTCCTGCAAGGCGGCGTAGGCCGATATACGGGGAAACACCGCCTTAACGCCGGGGATGGCCCGGATCCGTTCCCTCAGCGCGGCCAGACTCTGCCCCTCCGCCACGGGATACTGGACGGGGCTGTATTCGCTTTCCTCCTCGTACCGGGCCGACACCGCCCGCACATGGCCCAGCTCAAAGACCTGCACTACCTCGTGCATGCTCTTTAACATTCCGTCGATGAGGGACGAATAAAACACAATGAAAAACACGGCGATACCCACCGCCGCCACGCAGAACATGGTCCGCCTGAAATTCCGGAAGATATTCCTAAAGGCGATGGTGATAAGCATCAGCGTTCCTCCCGTAAAATTACCGCTCATATAAACCCCTATCACTCAAAGCGCAGACTCTCGGTGATCGCCATTTTCACGGCCCGGCGGGCCGGCAAAATAGCCATAAGCGCTGAAATCAGAGTGGCCGCCAGTCCGCTCCCCGCAATCGTTCCGGGGAGCCAGGTTCCCCGGAAGTTACCGGCGATCCGGTAGCCCATGTTTCCCCCCATCTGCTCCATCATTTCCGAGAAATCAAGCCCGTACTTGACCGTGGGGTAGTTGAGGGCGCAGCCAAGGATAATGCCCAGGACGGAACCGGCGAGCCCCAAAAAGCCCGCCTCGATTGTATAAGTGAAGATCATCTGGCCGTCGGTCATGCCCAGGGCCCGCATCATGCCGATCTCCCTGGTCCGTTCCAGAATCGCCAGGAGCATGGTGTTGGAAATGCCGATAAAGGCCAAAAGGAAAAGGATAACGGAAAAAATTTTGGTTGAGCCCGTTTCCATGGCCTCGTAGCCCAGATACTCTTTCACATAGTCCGTCCAGAAAAACACATCCAGCCCCTCATCCAGGCTCAGGCCCCGTTCCGCCAGGCCGAAAACCAGGGCGGCGCGGATCGCCCCGCTGGTTTCCATGGGGCTGGTCATGCCGGCGGCCCCCATGGCCTTGTCCCGGATCAGCAGTTCCGTGATATGCCCCTCCAGCATCATCCCCATGTCGTCCTGCATCAGATCCAGGGCTATGTAGCCGGTGTTGTAGTTGGTAGCGGGGTCCGGGGAATTCACCAGCCCCACCACCTTGGCGTCGATCACCTGGTTCACATGCCGTACCGCACCGGAAAAGTCCGCACGGATCATGGCGTTCAGGACCGCGTTGAGCCGGAGGGAATCTTCCTCCACCAGGAGGTAAACGCCGCCGTCAAAACGGTAAGCCGCCCCGGTAAGGCGCCGTTCCTCCGCGCTGAGCAGGGGCCACAGATCCCCCTCCCACTTATCCTGCCGGATGGAATCGGGGACCATCTTGTAGTCGATCACCGTGGAGATCCGCACATCGTTCCGCCCCAGGCCGTCAAGCAGATTCCAGAGTCTGTCCAGATCCGGGCGGGAAAGGTCCCGTCTCAGGGTCATCCTGCCCTCCCTCCGTTCCCCGGCGAATTTTCCGGTTTCCCCAAACCGGGCCTTGGCCTCCATGGGCGTGTAGCAGGAACGGAAAAATTCCCCCTCCGCCGGACCCACGGTTTCGGCTATGGCCTTGACCAGAGTCTCCAGTTCCCCCGTATTGGGCCGGGTAGGAATGCCAACCTTAAGCTTGTCCGCGGTCATGAGCCCCAGGGCAATGCCAAACTCGCCGTCCTCGATATACCGGCCCAGTTCCACATACCCGGCGTAGGCCAGGGTCCGTTTCTCCGCCTCCGGGTCCACGGCGTTTATCACCAGCGGCGCGGAGCCGGCGGAGGAGTAGATGGTCCCCGAAAAGGTATAGCGGGGGGCCGTGTTGTACCCGGCGTCCTCCAGAATCTCCGCATAGGTTTCCCAGCCGGCAAAATTTTCATAGGCCGGCATCTCGTCCTTTTTTTCAAAGTAGAGTTTGGTTTGCAGTTTGGCCGCCCCCATTTCGTAGTTGATAATGTTCCTGCGGGACTCCAGGAACATCCCGCTGAGCCAACTGTCCATCCAGATATAGACCGCCACGCTTACCATGATCGCGGTGCAGGTAAGGACCGTCTTTACCTTATGCCGGGCCAGGTTCCGCAGGGCCAGGCGCTGCAGCCCGATAAGGCCGGAAAAAACACGGGCCATTATTTAACCTCGTCGCTTTCAACCCGGCCGTCCCGGATCTGCACCACCCGGCGGGCGCAATCCATGACCATCTGATCATGGGTGGAAAATATAAAGGTGGTCCCCGCGGTTTTATTGAGGGCCAGCATCAATTCCAGAATTTCCCGGCCGGTTTTAGAATCCAGATTCGCCGTAGGTTCGTCCGCCAGGATCAGGGCGGGCTTTTTGACCAGGGCCCGGGCAATTGCTACCCGCTGCTGCTGGCCTCCGGACATTTCCTTGGGCCGCCGCTTTGCCATGCCGTCCAGCCCCACTTCTTGAATAGCCCGGCCGGTGCGCTCCTGTATCTCCTCCCGGCCAAGCCCCAGGAGGCTAAGGGGAAAGGAGATGTTCTCTTCTACCGAAAGGACGGGAATAAGGTTATAGGCCTGAAAAATAAACCCGATCTCCCGGCGCCGCAGCAGGGCAAGCCGCTTCCCGCTCAGTCTGGAAATATCCTCGCCGCCCACAGTAATACTGCCGCCGCTGATCGTATCCAGGCAGCCGGCCAGGTGCAGGAACGTGGACTTGCCGCTGCCGGAGGGTCCGGCGATGGCGGCGAACTCCCCCTCCTGAAATTCCAGATTTACCCCCCGCAGGGCGTGGACCGTCTGCCCATTTAACCCATAATCTTTTGTCAGGTTTTCCGCCTTTACCACTGTCATTGTTCTTCTTCTCCTTTTTCCGTTCCGCCGCTTTCGCCGCTCATAGTCCGGCGCAGTTCCGTCAGCGCCTCAAGACCAAAAACATCCCTGGTCTTCAGCTCCTCGGCAATGGAATTGGGGACCAGCATCATGGAGTTCCCCGCCTTAAGACCCTCGTTCAGTATCGAGAGGATCTTGAGCTTCATCGCCGGTTCGTTCTTCGCGTAGACGGATACCGCCTCCTCCAGCTTCCGGGCAATCTCGATCTCCGCCTCCGCCAGCAGTACCCTCCCTTTCTTTTCCCGTTCCGCCTGGGCAACGCGGGAAAGGGAATCCTGCAGATCCTCGGGGATCTGGATGTCGGTAATCTCGATGTACTGCACCGTGATCCCCCAGTCGGTGGTTTTTTTATCAACCTCCCCCTGGATCTGCTTTTCGATCAGGTCCCCCCGTTCCAAAAAGGTGGAAAGATCGTGGCTTGACACGGCGTTCCGCAGGGCTGTTTTGGAGGCCAGGACCACCGCGTCTTTGTAATCCTCCACCTCCAGGATGGCCTTTTGGGGATCCCAGACCAGCCAGAAACAGAGGGCGTCCACGGTGACTGTCACCGAATCCCGGGTAAGGGTCTCCTGGGCGGAAAAGTCCGTCACCCGGATACGGATGTCCACCCTCCGCTCAAGGCGTTCCGCCAGGGGGATAAGGAAGAAAAGCCCCGGCCCCTGGACCCGCGTAAAATGCCCAAAGCGCAGGATGATCCCCCGTTCCCACTCGTTTACCTTACGGATGGAGGCGGCGAACAGCCAGGCGAGAATACAGACGCCCCCCAGGGCCCCGTATACCGGCAGGGGGTGAGTTTCCCGAAGGGGAAGCAGGAACAGGGCCGCCGGGCCCCCCAGCGCCGCCAGGATGATGAGCCGCAGGACCGGCATGGTAAAATCCCGGCTTTTCCCGGAACCGGGAAGTTTTTTTATAAGGGGAACCGCCCCCCGAATTGCTCTCTGAATTGACCCCTGCGCGCGTAATTTCTTCATGCCGGTTGATCTCCTTTCCCCTGATCTTCTTTACCCGTCGTAATCTTCTATCAGCCGGAGGACAGCCCCTTTGTCCGCCCCCAGGCCCTCCATTTCCCGCATAAAACGAGCCACGGTCTCCCTGATTTTGGCTTCCAGGACATCTTCCTCCGGTTCCGGCCGCTTATCGGCGATATAGGTCCCGCTTCCCACCTGGGTCGCCAGGATTCCCCGGATCTCCAGTTCCCCATAGGCCTTGGCGATGGTATTGGGGTTGATCTTCAGGCCCACCGCCAGGGAGCGGATCGTGGGAAGCCGGTCGCCGGTCCTAAGCCTGCCGGAGAGCACCCCGTTCTCTATCTGGCGGATGATCTGCCGGTACACCGGCACCCCGTTGGTCTGATCCAGGG
>JAITRV010000197.1 GCA_031288215.1 Spirochaetaceae bacterium
GGAACTGGAAAACCCCCTGGCCCGGGCCATCATCGCCGGCGCCGTCAAGGAAGGCGACACGGTTACCGTGGACCGCGGCGACCCCGGCGGCGAAGCCCTCAGCTTCAGGACAAGTAGCAGGTAGGAAGTAGCAAGCGACAGGGGAATGCAAGGGTGTCAGTCACCATCTTGGGACACCGGTGCCGGGGGCACCTGGCACCCGGCGTTACCCTAAGTTTGTGATGTTGCGCCAAGCGTCATATACGAAAACTTGACAAAACACATCAAATGCTATACATTGTCTAGCAGGGG
The DNA here is from genome assembly GCA_031288215.1 of Spirochaetaceae bacterium. Taxonomy (GTDB): domain Bacteria; phylum Spirochaetota; class Spirochaetia; order Treponematales; family Breznakiellaceae; genus JAIRMO01. Next base: position 292 of record JAITRV010000197.1, read on the forward strand.
GCACCAATATGGCGCAAGTAAATATCCGTATAGACAATACCCTCAAGGAAGAGGCGGATCATCTTTTTGAAGAACTGGGGATGAATCTATCAACAGCCTTCACCATCTTTATCCGTCAAGCCCTGAGACAACGGGGCATTCCTTTCATGATTACCGCCGACCCCGATTCGTTCTATAACCCGGTAAACATGAAATGGCTGGAACAGTCAATAGAACAGGGAAAACAGGGCCGTTACATCGTCAAAACCATGGAAGAACTGGAACGAATGGCTGATGAGTAATATCACGTTTACCGAAAATGCATGGGAGGATTATCTTTACTGGCAGTCTCAGGATAAAAAAACGTTGAAACGGATAAATCAGTTAATTAAAGATATTGAACGCTGTGGGTATGACGGAATAGGAAAACCGGAGCCCTTGCGGGATGGAGGAGCGCAAGGGTGTCAATCACCGTTTTTGAGGCCTATAAGTAACAAGTAACAGGTAACAAGGGAGGAGTGAGCAGTTAGGAGAGAGGAACTCGAGATTGATTCCAAATATCTCCTCCCTCCTCCCTCCTCCCTCCTCTCTCCTCTTTGGGAGTTAAACGCGCTCGCCCTGGCCCTCCATGTATATTCCCTTGACATTTCCTCAAATTTTGTTATAGTTGAACCATGACAAAAATACCATTTCTGTCATAGAAGGAAGGTATCATGGCCATTGAAATTATCGCTACCGGACGAGCGGTTCCTCCGAATAAAGTTACCAACGAAGATTTGGCGGAACGGATCGATACCACCGATGAGTGGATCCGGTCCCATACCGGCATAGGCGCCCGTCATGTGGCGGCTTCCGGCATCGCCTGCAGCGATCTGTCCCTGGAGGCGGCCCGGGAAGCCCTGAACGCCGCCGCTCAAGGGGGCAAGGGCTCTCCGGAGGAACTCGCCCAATCCCTGGACCTTATCATCCTGGGAACCACGACGCCGGATTATCTCGGCGTCCCCCCCACCGCCTGTCTCGTTCAGGATAAGCTGGGGGCGAAAAACGCCGGGGCCCTGGATATTGCCGCCGCCTGTACGGGCTTTATCTACGGCTTGGAGCTGGCCGCCGCCTTTCTCATGGTCAATAAAGACCGGAAACGGGCCCTGGTGATAGGGACCGATGTCTTATCCCGGATTGTCAACTGGGATGACCGGGGAACCGCCGTCCTCTTCGGGGACGGATCCGGGGCGGTCCTCATCGAAAAAACCGATGCCCCCGCCGGAGGGCCCGGAGGGCGGGGCCTGGTGCGGACCATCCTGAAGGCGGACGGTTCCGGCGCGGAAAGCCTTATCATCCGGCAGGGGGGAAGCCGGAATCCGTTCAAGGCGGGGGATGTCGTTGCCATTCCCCCCTATCTTGAGATGAACGGCCACGCGGTGTACACCTTTGCGGTGAAGGCCCTGACCGGCATCATCGAGCGTCTTTTGAAAGAAGAAGGCATCACCATCGGCGACGTGGCCCGGATCATCCCCCACCAAGCAAACGCCCGGATCGTTCAGGCCGCGGGAAAGCGGCTGGGCATCCCGGAGGATAAATTTTTTCTGAATATCGAAGAATACGCCAACACCTCCGCGGCGTCCATTCCCATTGCCCTGGACGAGTTGAACCGGGCGGGAAAATTAAAAAAAGGGGACCTCCTCATGACCGTTGGGTTCGGAGGGGGATTAACCTATGGAGGAAATTTAATTATATGGTAAACAATCCGGCATTTCTTTTTCCCGGACAGGGGGCTCAGTACCAGGGCATGGCGCTGGACCTTTTTGAAGCCGGCGGAACAGCCGTGAGGGAACTCTTTACCCTGGCTTCGGACATCATGGGACGGGATATGAAGGCCCTCCTCGCCGAAGCCGACGGGGAAACCCTGAAACGGAGCGATATTTCTCAGCCCGCCATCACCCTGGCGAACCTTGCCGCCGCCCGCTACCTGGAGGAACGGGGGATACGGCCCGTTGCCGTGGCGGGGTTCAGCCTGGGGGAATACGCCGCCCTGGTGGCGGCTTCGGTGATCGACGCGGCGGAATGCCTGCGCCTGGTGAAAATCCGGGGGGCGGCCATGCAGGAGGCCTCGGATCGCCTCGGCGCCGCCGGCGGGAACCCGGGAATGGCGGCGATCCTGGGGCTTTCCCCGGAAAAGGTGGAGGCCCTCATCGCCGAATGGCGGATCGCCGGCCTCCCGGATCTCTACGGGGCCAATTTCAATTCCCGGACCCAGGTGGTGGTTTCGGGAACCGCCGAAGCCCTGGCCGAAGCGGAACGGCGCTTCAAGGAGGCCGGCGCCCGGCGGGTGGTACGGCTCCCGGTGGCGGGCCCCTTCCACTCCCCCCTGATGGCCGCCGCGGCGGACGCCTTTGCCCCGGCCCTGGAAGCGGCGGACTTCAAGGACCCGGCGATCCCCCTGTTCTCCAACGTATCCGGCGGCCAGGTCACCGGATACGACTTACCCGGCGGCCAAGTCATCGGATACGATGTGCCCGGCGGCCAGGTCGTCGGGTACGACGTCTCCGGCGGCCGGGTCACCGCCGCCGCCGCCGCAAAGGCCCTGGCCCTGCGGCAGATCACCGAACCGGTCCGCTGGACCGCCGAGGAGGCGGCCCTGGCGGTCCTGGGACCCGATGCGGTCCTGGAAGCCGGCCCCGGCAAGGTCCTGCAGGGCCTCTGGAAGGATGCGGACACGGGGGTTCCCTGTTTTGCCGCGGGGACCGCCGCCGAAATCGACGCCCTGGGCGCTTGATCAAATAATTCGAGGGGTTTTCTCTCAAAGGAGCAGGTCATGGAATTAGAAGGCAAGAAGGCCCTGGTAACCGGGGCGTCCCGGGGTATCGGCCGGGCCATTACGGAGCGTTTCCTCGCCGAAGGGGCCGAGGTGTGGGGCCTGGGAACCCGGGAACCCGCGGATCTGGGGGACCGGATCGCCCGGTCCGGGGGAAAACTCCACTGGACAAACGCGGACCTGGGGGAACTCTCCCAGGTGGAGGCCGTCATCGAAGGCTGCCTCAAGGAGGCCGGGGGATTCGACATCCTGGTAAACAACGCGGGGATCACCAAGGACAACCTGTCCTTCCGGATGAGCCTGGAGGATTTCCAAAAGGTCCTGGACGTGAACCTCTCCGCGGCCTTTCTCGTCTCCCGCGCCGTGGGCCGGGACATGATCCGCCGGAAAAGCGGCGCCATCGTCAACATGGCCAGCGTGGTGGGGCTCCACGGGAACGGCGGCCAGGCGAACTACGCGGCCAGCAAGGGGGGGCTCATCGCCCTGACCAAGACCATGGCCCAGGAAACCGCCAGCCGGGGCGTCCGGGTCAACGCGGTGGCGCCGGGCTTCATCGTGTCGGATATGACCGATGCCCTGCCCCCGGCGGCCCGGGAAAAGCTGCTCGCCCTCATCCCCCTGAAACGGATGGGAGAGCCCGCCGATGTGGCCGAGGCGGTTTTGTTTTTAGCGTCCCCCCGGGGAAGCTATATCACCGGCCAAGTGCTCGCCGTAGACGGCGGAATGTTCATATAAAAAGCCCAGGGAGGATTGTTTAATATGAAGAAACGGATAGTGGTTACCGGGCTGGGGGTGATTTCTCCCATCGGGAACAACGTAGAGGAATTTGAAGCAGCCCTGAAAGCGGGAAAAAGCGGCATCGGAAAGATCACCAGCTTCGATACGACGGGATTTGACGTGACCATCGCCGGGGAAGTGAAGAATTTTGTCCCCACCGATTGGATTGATAAGAAGGATGCCCGGAAAATGGCCCGGTTCACCCAGTTCGCGGTGGCCGCCACGACCCAGGCCCTCACCCAAGCGGGGCTTCTGGAAACGGCGGAAGGCCCCGAGGGGATCCGCCGGCGGATAACGAGCGATCCCGAACGGACCGGCGTGATCCTGGGAAACGGCATCGGCGGCTACGAAATCGTCACCGAATCCTTCCATAAGCTCTTTGATAACGGCCCCCGGCGTATGCTGCCCCTCACCATACCCCTGATGATCGGGAACGAGGCCGCGGGGAATATCTCCATGGTGTTCGGAACCAAGGGCCCCGCCTATACCCAGGTAACCGCCTGCACCTCCGGCACCGACGCCATAGGCCAGGCCCTGGACCTCATCCGCCTGGGGAGAAGCGACGTGGTCATCACCGGGGGAACCGAGGCCTGCATCGTCCCCTTCGCCATCGGCGGCTTCCAGATGCTCAAGGCCCTCTCCACCAAACGCTGCGACCAGCCGGAGAAGGCCAGCCGGCCCTTTGACGCGGACCGGGACGGCTTTGTCATCGGGGAAGGGGCGGGCATCCTGATCCTGGAAACCGAAGAACACGCCAAAAAACGGGGCGCGGCGATCCTGGCGGAATTGGCGGGCTACGGGGTGAGCGCCGACGCCTATCACATCACCTCCCCGGACCCCACCGGGGAAGGGGGCGGCCGGGCCATCAAGCTCGCCCTGGCCGACGCGGGTCTGGCCCCCCAGGACATCCAGTATTACAACGCCCACGGGACTTCCACGGAGATCAACGATCCCACGGAAACCAAGATGCTCAAGTACGCCTTTGGGGACCATGCCTATAAGCTGAAGATCTCCAGCACCAAGAGCATGACCGGCCACTGCATCGCCGGCAGCGGGGGGATAGAGGCCATCGCCACCATCCTGGCAATCCGGGGGGGCTACTTCCCCCCCACAATCAACCTGGAAAATCCCGACCCCGCCTGCGATCTGGATTACGTGCCCAACACGATCCGGTACGGCGCGATCAACGCCGCGGCCTCCGGCTCCCTGGGCTTCGGCGGCCATAACGGAGTGGTGGTGTTCAAGAAAGCCCCGGAGGGGCTTTCATAGCCGGTAATGGCGGGCCCTTTCGCTTTCCGCGGGAAGGTGCCCGCAAAGATTCCCCCTCCGGGGGTGGAGGATGAATATGGATAACGAAAACAATGAGATAAACCGGCTGCTGCCGCACCGCGCTCCCTTTCTCTTTGTGGATGAAATCGTCGAGGCCGGTAAGGACCGGATAGTGGCCCGCCATGTCTTTACCGAGGGGGAATTCTTCTTCCGGGGCCATTTCCCCCAGTACCCGGTGGTTCCGGGGGTCATCCTGGTGGAAACCATGGCCCAATCCGGCGGCGCGGGGCTGCGGAAGCTGGGGCTCCTGGGGGAAAACGCCCTGTTTTTCCTGGCCTCGGTGGACAAGGTCAAGTTCCGCCGCCAGGTGCGCCCCGGGGAAGAAGTCCGGTCGGAGATCGAAAACCTGAGGGTTTCTCCCCGGATGATCAAACAGGCCGGGCGGGCCTACGTGGGGGAAGAACTCGCCGCCGAAGCCGAATGGCTCTGCCTGGTTGGCGGCTAGGCCGCCGGACCCGTGCCGGCTGGTCCTCCCGGCACGGACCGGCACAAGAGAGATCAGCCGGGGGGTCCTGTCAGGGAAATACCCCGGTCGCCCCCGGTTCGCGACGTTGCTCTTGATGCCTACGGCATAACTGGTTCCTCTGCTCAAAAGGGGTCGCCCGGGGTATTTCCCTGCCACCCCCC
>JAITRV010000233.1 GCA_031288215.1 Spirochaetaceae bacterium
AACGCTATACTCGCAAACATAAGGCTTTTTTTCAACATAAAGCCCTCCTCAAATAATATGCATCCCCCAAATAAAGGAGAATTTGTATAAAAAGAGGACGAGACACAAAAAAAGCAGTATACTTTATCATGTCTCATATACCCCGGAAACGGCGTACTCCTTGGCCGGATTGCCGTTTTCGGGGCCCTCTTTCAACCACCGTAAAGGCCCCAGGGGTCAGAAAACCCTGAAGACCAGAAGACCCACCGGGTCTACACGACCAGCCCCTCCTTCAGCGCGTACTCCTCGGGTTCCGGGATACCAAGACCCTCCGCAAGAACAAGACCCTCGGATTCCTTGATGTTGAGGCTGTTGGCGTACCGCGTGTACCGGCAGACCCGTTTGGTCCGCAGCTTCTTTTCCTTGAACTGCATCAGCAGCGCCAGATGCAAGCCCGCCGCGTGGAGGAGGTTCTGGAGCATATAGTCGTTGGAATCGGCGGTGTTCCCCTCGGCCTTCACCACCACCAGGATCTTGTCCTCCACGATAAAGTCCGCCGGATATTGGTGGGCCAGCCGGACGCGGGCCCCCGCGTCATCCTCGTAGTAGACCGCCAATTCCACCTCCCGCCGGACGTGAAGGCCGGCGCGGCGGAATTCGTATTCCAGCGCGTCCATGTAGACATCTTTGGTGAGACAGTTCCCCAGGATACGCTGCACCCGCATGGCGCACTGAAAAATCTCGGTTGATTCCTTCCGGAAATAAAAAGTACTCACCGCCTCCTCCCGCCATATATCACCCGTGATCAGATCACGAGCGTCCCAGCGCCGATCAGCGCCGGAAAATATATTTTAAAGAGGACCTTACGCTTGTAATTGGTAGCCGGATAGGTTAGAATCACTTAGCGTAAAGCCGCAACCCCGGTGGCAGATCATCCTGCTAAGATTAGACTGCCCCCGGGGTCCTCTTTTCTAGAAACCCCGATAAGATTTCAGCCGCCCTGAAGCGGCCGGGTAGATTCTTACTCTAAGAACCTACCAAGACTATATCACACTTTTATCAAAATGTCTTGGTTTTTTGGAAAAATTTTCGAGAATTTTGAAAAAAAATTACCCCCGGCCCGCTCCCGTACCGGCTCAGCCCCCTTATGGGTGAGGACGGCGATCGAGCAGGGTTCCCCGCTGGCCCGTCAGTTCCAGGTAAGCCAGTTCCGCCAGGCCGAAGCCGCCGTATCTGGTAAGGTCCTTGGCGTATTCATCGTAGAGCATATCCTCGTAGACCTCCCCGGCAAAGCCCCCGTCCAGGAGTTCCGTTTTCAGTACCGTGTCCCGCATCCCCGTAAGCAGGGTCTTCATCAGGAAGGTCTCCAGGGCCTCGCATTGTTCGTAGAGCTTGCCGTTCTTATCCAGCCCCGGCCCCAGCCCCAGCCCCGGCGGGGCCTCCCTTGGCTCCGCCGCCACGCCCGAAGGCCCCGCCGGTCCTGAAGGGGCTTCCAACGCCCGCTCCAGGATCGCGGAAAAGGAAGCGCCGCCGGAGCCGGTGTCAAGGGAAGCCCCACCGGGGCCTGAGCGGTTTTGGAAAGGGACGGAAGCCGTACTCCCCGCAATGAAAGCCCCTCCGGGGCCGGGACTGGATTCGATGAGCATAGATCACTCCTTGGGGGTTACCGCTTCAGGCCCGTGGCGGTACCCAGCATATTGTCGCTGGTCTGGATGGTCCGGGAGTTAAACTCGTAGGCCCGCTGGGCCACGATGAGGTCCACCATCTCCCGGACGACCGACACGTTGGACATTTCCAGGAACTTGTGGTAGATCTTCCCCATGCCCTCGTAACCGGGCTGCCCGGGGATGGGGGCCCCGGAGGCTTCGGTGATCTTGAAAAGGTTCTCCCCCACGGCGGTCAGCCCCACGGGATTGGGGAAGCGGTAAAGCTCTATCTGCCCCACGGCGACCTCCACGGGGTCGTTATTTTCCCCTTCCCCCGGAACCTTGACCGAAACCCGGCCGTCCTGAGTCACGTTGATGGTCTGGGGCAGGAAACGTTCGGGCATGATGATGTCCGGGAGCAGCCAGTAGCCGTTGGCGGTAACCATACGGCCGTTGGAATCCACCTCAAAGGCCCCGTTCCGGGTATAGGCCCAGCTTCCGTCGTACATCTGGATCCGGAAAAAGCCGTCCCCCATGATGGCCATGTCGGTTACGTTCTCCGTGCTCTGGGGCGCTCCCTGGGTGAACATCCGCTGGGTGTCGGCGAGTTTGACCCCGTGGCCCATCTGGATCCCCACGGGAACCACCGTGTCCTCCGTCGCGGGGGTCCCCGCGGTCTTCACGGTCTGGTAGAGGAGGTCCTCGAAATCAGCCCGCATTTTCTTGTACCCCGCGGTATTCACGTTGGCCAGGTTATTGGAAATCGTGTCAATGTTGGACTGCTGCCCTATCATGCCGGATGCTCCGGTCCATAAACTTCTTACCATATATTACTCCATATCATTTCCGGGGCCGGGCCCCGATCTTTAGCTGTACCGGGCAACCTGATTGATCAGGGTCCCCAGCATGGAATCGGCGCTCTGCACCGCCTTTTGATTGGCCTCGTAGGCCCGGTTGACCTCTATCATCTGGACCATCTCTATCACCGGGTCCACGTTGGAGGCCTCCACAAAGCCCTGGACCACCCGGGGCCGCTGCTCCCCTTCCAGGACCCGCCCTTCCCCGGAAAATTCGGTGGCCCGGTAGAGGCTGGACCCCTGCTTTTCCAGGTAACGCTCCCGCTCAAAATCCACCACCTTGAGGTTGTACATGAGGACCGCCTCTCCCCAGGTATTATCCTCCCGGGAGATCATTCCGGTGGGATTATCGGCGTACTCCGCGTTGATCCATACCCGGCCGTCCTTGTCCACCTGGAAATTATTGGCCTGGACCCGGATGAGCCCCTGTTCGCTCAGGACGGGATAGCCCTCCTTGGTCTCCAGGATGCCCTCTTTGCCCAGTTGAAAGGAACCGTTCCGGGTATAGCGCTCCCCCCAGGGGGTCCCGATGGTAAAAAAGCCGATCCCGTCCAGGGCCAGGTCAAAATCGCTCCCGGTTTCTTTCATGGCCCCCTGCTGAAAATCGGTAAACAGCTCGTTCAGTTCCACCCCGGTGCCGAGTTTCCCGATAATCGGCGCCGCATCGGCGGAACCGAAGGGGTGGCGGTACACCCCGTCATCGGCCATGCGCCGCAGGAGGAGTTCCGGGAAAGCCTTGAAGGAGGTTACGTCCCGCTTGTAGCCGTCCGCATCCACATTTGCCAGGTTATTGGCCACCGCGTCCAGCCGCCACTGTTGGGCCCGCATGCCGCTGGCGCCGGTATACCATCCTCTAATCACCCTCGAACCTCCGCATATCTCCGTTCTTATCTCAATATCGGCCAAAAAAGGGTCGGGAATAAAGCGGAAAAAATGCCGGACAGGGGTCATTGCATAGTCCCGGAATTCCCGGTACCATGATCCGGTATGCAGCGAAACAATTCCCCCCGGGCAGGCCAGGGAGCGGTTCTCCTCTGCGCCGTCCTCTGGAGTACCAGCGGGCTTTTCATCAAGCTGATGACCTGGCACCCCATGGTCATCGCCGGGCTGCGGAGCCTGGTGGCCGCCGTCTTTATGTTGGCTTTCCGGCTTGTCGTTCCCCGGAGAGGCCGGGGAACCCATCAGCCCTTCCCCCTCATAGCCGGCGCCCTGGCCTATGCCTTCACCATGATCCTTTTCGTAATCGCCAATAAACTCACCGCCTCGGCCAACGCGATCCTCCTCCAGTACAGCGCCCCGGTCTGGGCTGCCCTCCTGGGCTGGGCGTTGATCCGGGAAAAACCCCGATGGGAGCATTGGCTCGCCCTGGGCATGGTCATGGGGGGGCTCTTTCTCTTTTTCAAGGACGGCCTCGCCGGGGGTTCCCTTTTGGGGGACAGTCTCGCCGTCCTATCGGGGATCTTTTTCGGCGCCAATTCGGTTTTCATGCGGATGCAGAAGAAAGGGAACCCCGCGGACACCATGCTGCTCTCCCACATCATTGCCGCGGCGATCTGCCTGCCCTTCGCCGGGATCTACCCCCCGGCCTTCAGTCCCCTCAACATCCTGATCATCCTCTTCATGGGAATCATCCAAATCGGCTGCGCCTCCCTGCTCTTTGCCTACGGGATAAAACGGATAAGCGCAATCCAGGCCATGCTCACCGCCATGGTAGAGCCCATCCTCAACCCCCTCTGGGTGCTCCTGGCAACCGGGGAGAAGCCCTCCCCCTCCGCCCTCGTTGGCGGAGGGATCATCGTCCTGGCGGTCCTCATCCCAAGCCTCGTGGGGAAGGGCCGGGCTTGAAAATTCGGCCTCACGGAAGGGTAAGCCGCCGTATTACCGGAATGGCCGCCTCGGTGCGCTCAATGGCGGCGGGAAAATCCTCCCGCCGGAGGAGAACCGATTCCCCATCCATCTGGGCCAGGATGGGGTATTCCCCCCGGAATTCCAGGCGGTCGGCGTTGAACAGGATGGATTCGGGTTTGTCCGCATGGGTCCCGGTGGCAAAGAGCCCTTTGAGGGCCAGCTTCCGAAGCAGGGGCATCTGCCTTATTCCGCAGACATTCCGGTCGTCCGGGAGGATCCGCTTGTGGGATCCGTAGGTGCGGTTTCCGCTTACCCCCACGGCCAGGAGAAGCAGGGTCTCCCGAAAGGCTTGTACGGTCCGCCCGGTTTCGTCGAAGGCCCGGACCTCCAGGGGACCAACCCGGTAGAGCCGGTCGTAGAAAAGGGCGGCGATATCCACCCACAATTTATAGGAATCCCCGGGAAGGTTTCCCTTCATCCGGTTGGTCATGTGGGTCACGAAGGCGTCCAGCCCCACCGAGAGGATGTTGAAGGCGAGGAAGGGCCCCTTGCCGGCGGTGGCGGTGGTAAGCCGCAGGGCCCGGGCCGGCTCTATCCGGGAGGGGCAGCAGAGGAGGTCCAGGGCCCCGCCCAGTTCCCAGGCATCGGCCCCGTCGTTCCCCGTCCCCATGGGGAGGCGGAGGACGGCAAAGCGGGAACGGAGGGCCGCCGGCGCCTCAAAGAGGGGGATGAGGCTTTCCAGGCTGGTGCCGTCCCCCCCGGCGGTGATGAGCAGGTAGAGGGAGGCCCGGTCCGCGGAGGCCGCCGCTTCATCCAGCAGGGCCCGGACGATGCGGCCCGCATGTCCCGGCTCCCGGGTGGGGATGAGCCCCAGGCCGCCCAGTTCCCCGCCTTCTTCCCGGGCGGTACGGGAGGGGCCTGCATCTTTCCGCCGGCTCTGGTTCCCCGCCTTTTCCAGGGCGTCCTTCAATCCGGCCTGATGCCTTTTCCACCGGGACCGGATGGTAAAACCCCCGGCAATGGGATTGGCGATAATGGTCCAGGTCAGGGGCCGGCCCGGGGCGAGGAGGCTGTGGGAGCAAATCTCTCCCAGGGCATAAGCAAAATCCCGTAAGCTCATAGGGTAATTGTACTATAGATCCAAAGATTTTCCAAGATATCCGGCGAATATGAAAGGTTCACCTTTTGCTTAGGATACCGCCTTGAACAACCGTAGGGAATTCGTATACTAAAATCAGGGGGGCGGCCGGACGCCCCCAAACCACAAGGAGTGTTTCATGAATACATCGAAAGATAAGGCCGCCGGCTTGCTCAAGGCCTGGAAGGGGGACGACTATATATTCGGCCTTAACGTTCTGGATCAACTGGGGAAGGCCTGTAAAAAACTCGGCAAAAGCTGCCTGCTCGTATCTTCTACACAGCCGCGGATGAAGGCGCTGAACGACCGG
>JAITRV010000310.1 GCA_031288215.1 Spirochaetaceae bacterium
AACAAAGCGATTACCCTTGGCGGGATGGACCCCGTTGCCTGGCAGAACATGCTGGAGCAGGGAACCGCGTTCCAATTCCTTGAGAACCTGCGCAAAACCAATCCCGAAGTCTATGAGGACTACAAGCGCCGGGTAGGCGCGGGAGGCCAACGATGAGCGATCTCTTTGAGCGGCTGCAGCCGACCAATCTATTTACGGCGGACCGTGACGCCGCCCAGCGCTCCCGTGCGGAGAGTAACGACTTCTGGGACCGGCAGAACCGGGAGCAGCAGGAGGTAAACCGGAGGCGGCAGGAAAACCTGGATCGGTACACGGTCCACCTGAGCGACGACCAATACGAGATTTTGAATCTGGCTATCGCAAACGCCGAGATCCCCGAAGATGAAGCCTATAACATGGCGGCGTCCATTAAGCTGTCAGAGAAATACGGCATCCCCCTGGCGGTTGCCCGACAGAACCTTGAGCGGTACCGGGACGCCATTTTCGGGACCGGAAAGCGGTACACGCCGAAGGATTCTTTTACCGCTATCGCCGACAACTGGCGGATTGGCGTCAACACCATCACCCTGGGACAGTTGGGGAGTGAATTGTCTAACGCCCATGAGCTGGGGGATGACGAGCGGGCCGCGGCCCTGCGGGAACAGATACAACAGATCAAGCAAGAAAACGAATCCTTAGCCGATTATCAGGACCGGAACCTTGTCGTCGAGGCGCTCAAGTTCGGCGCCCAGTCCGCACCGTTCAGCGGGGTAGTGGCCGCGCCCATGATTTTGGGAAGCCTGCTCCCGGGAGTGGGAACCGCGGCGGGTTTTGCCGTGAGCATGGCCCTTACCCGGGGACAGGAGTACATCGACCTGCTGGACGCCGGGGTAAACCCGGAAATCGCCCGGCGGATGGCTACGGCCTCCGGAACGATTCAGGCCGGAGTGGAGATGGTATTGGGCAATGTGGCCTCCGCCGCCGGCGGGGTGGTGAAGCTCGCGGGGAGAAAGGTATTCGGCCCCGGAACTCCCGCCCAGGGGTTAGCGCAGAAACTCACGAGCGATATTTTTAAGAAGTTCCATTATTCAGGACTTTTCAGACGGGCCGCCCTCCGGGTTGGGGTGGGATATGCCTTTGAAGCCGTGGAGGAAGGGGCCGAAGAAGCTATCCAGGAACTGGTAAGCGTGGCGGCCCTCCAGGCGGCGGCGTCCCTCCAGGGCGAAGGAGTCGATACCCCCACCGCCCGGGAGGTGGGGGCGGCTATCGGCGAATCCCTCCGGGGGGGCTTCATGGGTTCCCTGGTCCTGGGTTTGGCGGGGACCGCCGTTAATAGCGCCGCCACGGTACGGGACGCCCGGCAGGTGATGGCCGCCGCCGAGACTACCCCGAGCCGGGAAGCGTTCAAGAAGGATACCGCGGGGAACAAGGTCTTTGAGGGCATGAGCGACGAACAGCGGGAGGCGGTCCAGGATGAATTGCATACCCAGGCCCAGCAGCGACGGGATCAGGAAGAAGCGCGGCTTGCCGATGAGATAAAGGCCCGGGGGAGCCAGCTTGAGGGCTTACAGGAACGGAAGCTTAACGATGAGGAAGAGGACATTACTCCCGGGGTATACCGGAACCGGGACCATTCCCTCTATACCCGGATCGAGGATGAGAAGCGGGAGGACGGCGTTATCATCGGGAGCTTCCGCATGGGGGACGGGAGCAGGACCACCGAATCAAACACCTATGGGGCGATTGATTACCGGATTGAAGACGGGCGCCTCGATATAACGGGGTTTCATGTGGCCGACCACCGGCGGGACCTGACGGATGAATTTTACCGGGATTTTGCGAAGAAGTTTGCCGACAATGATATACAGTGGAACCCTGAAGGTGAGGCGGACATAGCCCTCAAGGAACATCTGGCAACGCAAAATCAAAGAGGACCGGAGGCGGCTTTAAATTATTTTGAGCCGGAGGCGGTCCGGGGGGAAGCCCTGGAAATCCAGCAGTTGAAACAGGACATTGACCGGCAGCTTGCCCATGCCCTCCCGAGCAGCACGGTGGAAAGCCGGCAGGGGGCGGTGTCTCTCCTGGACCGGATCGGGAGAGGATACGGTCTGGACCTTGACGCGTTCCTTGACCGCCTGGGTTTTGACCGGAAAAACATCTTCACCAATACGCCGAATCAGGAGGTGGCGGACTTCAACGACCGGGCGGCGCAGTACGCCAAAGACCCGGACCGGGCGAAGGCCCGGGGGGCGCTGTTCAAGGTCATGAAGCAGCTGGATTCCGACGTAAAGGCGGTGGAATACACCGTGGTTTACCTGGACCCGGAGGCGGCGGATTTCTCCACAGTGGTTCATGAACTGAAACACGCGGTGGATAACTTCCTGGAACAGGCGGACCCTGAACTCTACCGGCGGATGATGGACGCGGCGGGGGCCTATGACGCGAAGATCGGGATGGATGAGACAACCTGGAGGAAGGAGCGGTCGGCCTATGCGTGGGAGCACTACCTCCAGACCGGGGAAGCGCCGACGCCGGAACTGCGGAAGTTGTTCCGGCAGATGGTGGAATGGCTGAAGGATAT
>JAITRV010000316.1 GCA_031288215.1 Spirochaetaceae bacterium
ATACCACCGAGAATTCCTCACTGCCCTCGTAGGCGTCGTAGATGTTTGCAATGGTTGTACCGCCGGCAGTGGCGGTATAGAGGGGGATATCCGCGTTCCCCTCGTCGTTTTTCTGGACCATGGTTATACGGGGAGTGCCGCCGTTCAACTCCGCCGTCTTCATTACGCTAAGGGCTTTCCCCGATGTGGTTACCATGGCGGAATATACATACTTGCCGTTGAATTCACTAAAGCCGGTTAAGCTCAGTTTGCCTTTTGCCGCCGCCAATGAGTCGCCGCCGCCAATGAGTCGCCGCCGTCGCCGTCGCCGTCGTCGCCGTCGTCGCCGCCGCCGTCGTCGCCGCCGCCGCCACCGCCGCCGCCACCGCCGCCGCCACCGCCACCGCCGCCACCGCCGCCGCCACCGCCGCCGTCACCGCCGCCGTCACCGCCAACAGAGTCGATCTTACTGGTAAGAATGTACTTCACGCTTTGCATGGCATTCGTGTCTCCTCCCGTCACTTCAGCAGCCGTTATCTCCGCTATGGTTTTTGCGTCACCGCGGCTGATAGCGATATTGCCGCCGCTGGTTTGCGGGGTGAAACCGGTGTTCTGCGGATTGCTGCTTATTGAGCCGGCATAACCCGACGCGAAGGACGCGGCGTCGGCGACGACGACGGCGACGACGGCGGCGACGACGGCGGCGACGACTCATTGGCGGCGGCGACTCATTGGCGGCGGCAAAAGGCAAACTGAGCTTAACCGGCTTTAGTGAATTCAACGGCAAGTATGTCTATTCCGCCCTGGTAACCACATCGGGGAAAGCCCTTATCGGAATGAAGAAGGCGGAGTTGAACGGCGGCACTGCCCGTATATCCATGGTACAGATACACGACGAGGGGAACGCGGATATCCCCCTCTATACCGCCACTGCCGGCGGTACAACCATTGCAAACATCTACGACGCCTACGAGGGCAGTGAGGAATTCTCGGTGGTATCTATCTTGATCGTCGATGACGCTGACGGTGCGTTTACCGCCGCCGACGCCGCGTCCTTCGCGTCGGGTTATGCCGGCTCAATAAGCAACAATCCGTCGAATATCGGTTTCACCCCGCAAACCAGCGGCGGCAATATCACTATCAGCCGCGACGACGCAAAAACCATGGCGGAGATAACGGCAGGACAAAGCGCAGAGTACATTCTTGTCAATAACATCGGCGGCAGTTCATCATGGCAGCGGCAATAATGGTTACCTGTACCAACGGATAAGCGCGGCGGACAGGAAGAGGCTCATCCCCACCGGCGGGGTCAGGAAGCCCGCCTCCATGTTGATGAGGAAGATGATCCCCAGGTGGACCGGATCGATGCCGTAGGCGATACCCAGGGGAAAGACCAGGGGCAGCACGATCAGGATGGCGGAGAATATGTCGATGAGGCAGCCGATGGCCAGAAGGGACAGGTTCAGGATGAGGAGGAAAAGGTACTTCGAGGAAACGGCGCCGTGGATCCACCGGACGAAGCGTTCCGGCCCCTGGGTGTCGACGATATAGTAGGAAAGGGCCTGGGACAGGGCGAGGATGGAGAGAACCCCGCCGATGATGGGCAGGGCCTGGGCGCATACCCGGCGGATTTCCGGGGGCCTGATGTCCCGGAAGATGAGGACCTCCACCACAAACACGTAGATCACCGCCGCGGCGCCGAGTTCCACCAGGGAAAGGACGCCGGAGAAATACCCCGTGATAAGCAGCAGGGGAAGCAGGAGTTCCGGGAGCGATTGTTTCAGGGCGGCGGCGGCTTTTTTCGCCTGGAAGGGTTCCCGGGGAATCGTGGTTTTACGGGACATCAGGAGCCCCAGGAGGATCGTGCCTGAGACCAGGAGGAACCCCGGAATGATGCCCCCCAGGAAGAGGTGGATGGTGTTGGTCATGGTCGCGGTCCCCACCAGGATGAGGGGCAGGCTGGGGGGAAAGAGGAGGCCGATGCTGCCCGAGGCGGTGAGGAGCCCCACGGAGAATTTCGACGGGTAGCCGGCGTTGTCCGAGAGCACCCGGTAGAGGATGCCCCCCAGGGCCAGGATGGTTACCCCCGAAGCGCCGGTAAAGGAGGTGAAGAAGGCGCACATGACCACCGCGGCGATGATGACGCCCCCGGGGAACCAGCCGAAAAGGCCCTTGAAGGCGGCCAGGAGCCGTTCCCCGGCTTTGCTTTCCGAAAGGAAGAAGCCCGCCAGGGTAAAGAGGGGGATGGCGACGTAACTGTTTTGGGTCAGGGCCGTGTAGATCTGATTGGCGACGACGTCCATTTCCCCGCCGGCGCCCTGGATGAGGATCAGCGCCGCCCCGCCGATGACCACAAACAGGGGGGTCCCCGCCAGGGCCGCGAGGATGAGGCCGATCAGGGCCGGGACTTTGAGGGCGGCGGCCAGGGCGGCACAGCCGCCGCTTATCCTCAAGGCCGCTTCCGGGAGATCGAAGCCCCAGCGGACCTTGAAAATCACCGGCAGGGACCAGGCGCTCCCCAAGAGGACCGCCAGCGCCGGCAGCAGCCGGGCCTTACCCCGGAGGGGGGTCAGCCGGGCGAAGCGGAAGGCCATCACGGCGTACCCGGCGGGCATGACCAGGGCAAAGGCCTGGTCCGGGATAAAGCCGATGATCTGCGGGGGGGAAAGGTAAATTTTAATGAAGGAAACCGAACACCAGGCAAAGATCGCCGTCACAAAGGCCGACAGGAGGCCGGAAAGGACGGCGAAGCGGCGTTTGAGCCCTTCGTTGGCGCCGTACTGGGAGAGCCCGATGGAGAGATGATCCCCCGCCCTGGTGGTAATCATCCCCGACAGGAGCCCCAGGCAGAGTAAGATCTGGAGGGTGAGAGCCGGCGAGGAGGGGATGCGGGAATGAAAGGCCACCCTGAGCAGGGCCTCCCCCGCGGGCAGCAGGGTCAGGCAGGCCAGGAAGAAGGCGCAGATCCCCTCTTCCAGGGCCCCCAGGAAAGGGGCGGGGGCCTTTTTTTCCATGTTAAGGCCCGCCTCCGCGCTCAGCGCCGCCCCGGTGGGCCATGAGGATGGCCTGGATCCGGCCGTAGAGTTCCCGGTTAAAGGCGGTATCCAGCAGGGAGGGAATGACCCGGTTGACATCGTCGTACCAGAGCCGTTCCTGGACCGCCGTCAGTTCGTTGACAATGAGGCCCCGCTCCCGCATGGCGGTAATGGCGCCGGCTTCAAGCCGCTGAATCGAGGCGTCCAGTTCCGTCTCCAGCCGTTTGGCGATCCGCAGGAGCTGGGGCTTATAGCGGTCCGGGATGGAACGCCAGGCGGTCTGGTTCATGACGATTCCCCCCATGAAGGGGGCGATGTTAATGGAGGCCATGTGTTTCGCCACGCCGAAAATTTGCAGCCCCCCCACGTTGACCGGGCTCTGGTACACCGCGTCGATCATCCCGCCGTTGAGGGATACCAGGATCTGGTTCATGGACACCGGGACCATCTGATAGCCCATGGCCTTGAACGCGTCCATTAACGCCGGCTCCTGTTCATTGGCCCCCAGTTTTTGGCGTTTCAGGTCCCCGGGAACAAAAACCGGCGCCTTGGAGAAAAACCGGACCCACCCCGCCTTGGACCAGGCCAGGGTAAAGAAGCCCTCCCGGTTGATCCGGTCCTCCAGATCCGGCTTGAGCGCATTGAGGACCAGGTCCAGTTCCTCGTTATTCCTGATGAGGAAGGGACAGCTCAGGGTGATGATCTCATGCCCCGGGGTAATGGCGTTGAGCCCGAAGGTGCTCAGAATCGCCGCCTGGATCTGGTTGCCCTTGAGCTTTCGAAGCACATCCGCTTCGCTCCCCGCCACGCTGTTATGGTATATCACCAGCTGGACTTCGCCGCCGGTGGCCGCCGACCATTCCCCGGCCATGCGGTTCAGCGCCGCCCCCCAGGGGGTTTTTTCGGGAACCAGGGAGGCCAGCTTAATGGTAATATTCCGCCGCTGGGCAAAGGCCGGAGCGGGGAAGAGGGCGAGCCCCAGCAAGCCGCATAATACCGCTATTTTTTTGATACCCTTCATACCGCCTCCT
The DNA here is from genome assembly GCA_031288215.1 of Spirochaetaceae bacterium. Classification (GTDB taxonomy): domain Bacteria; phylum Spirochaetota; class Spirochaetia; order Treponematales; family Breznakiellaceae; genus JAIRMO01. The sequence goes on from JAITRV010000316.1 coordinate 4,046, forward strand.
GTATTTCTATCTCCGCGCTCTTCTATCTCCGCGCTTTTCTATACCTATAAAAAACACCCTGTTATACGCCGCGCCGTTTGCTATACCAGAAGCTACTACTTTTTTATTTCAGCTTCAATGATTATAATGTTAAAAATAGGATAAATCGGAGAAGTAATCATGGTTCACCGGCTTCGGCGTTTTTTTATCGGTCTTTTCGTTTTTTGCCTGACCGCGGGGGGCTTGTGCGTGAGTCTCGGCGGTTGTACGGGGGCGGAGGAGGGCCGGCAACTGACGGTGTTTTCCGGGTCCTCCGCGGCGCCGGGGAGGACCGTGGCGGATCTCGCCGATTACCGGATCCCCTACTACGAGGCCGATGCCGAGGCCGCGGCCAGGGCCGCCGCGGAGATCGCGGGGGGGGAGATCGCGGAGAACGACGAGCCTTTTCGGATGGCCGATTACGGCCCCCGGGGGGAACTGCCCCAGGAGATCAGGAAGCCCGCGATTTACGTGGTTTTTTCCCAGCCGGTGGTTCCCCTGGCAAAACTGGGAGACCCTATCCGCTCCGCCGACGGGGAGGCCCTCTTTACGGTGGACCCGCCCCTGGAGGGCGTCTACCGCTGGTACGGTTCCCGGCTTCTGTCCTTTGAGAGCGACGGGGAACGCCTGCCCCAGCGGCGCTACACCGTGACCCTCTCCGAATCCCTGCGATCCCTGGGGGGAAAGGCCCTGGAGGGGGAACGGTCCTTTTCCTTTGAAACGGAACGGCTCTCGGTGCTGTCCTGGTCCCTGGGGGACGGGACGGACTTTGTCAATACCGGGAACGCGCCCCCACAGGACGCCCGGTTCATCACCCTGATTTTCTCCTCCCCCGTGAACCTGGAGGAAATCCGCCGCTGGCTTGAGGTCCGCGGCGGGGGAAAAACCTGGCCCTTCCGGCTGAGCCGCCCAATCCGGCTGAACGGCCGGCTTTTCCCGGAGGAGTCTTCCCCGGGGACGGATCCGGAACAGGGGGTGCTGATAACCCTGGAGGAAACCCTGCCGGCGGACACCGGCGCCGAGGTGGCCCTGCTCGCGGGGGCCCGGTCGGAACCGGACTGGCTGGGCTCCACGGAGGAGCGCCTTTTTACCTTTCATACCCTGCTTCCCTTTTCTTTCTATAATATCTGGGTCCGATCCGCTTCCTCCCCCATGACGAGGGAGGATTCGATACCCATCAACCTCACCTTTAGCCAGCCCGTGGAAAGCGAGGGGGCGCCGGGCTGCTTCTCCGTGGAGGGGCTGCCCCCGCTGAAAGAGGAGAACCTCAGGGTCTACGGCACTACCGTGGTATTGACGGGCCTGCCCCTGGAATACCGCCGTACCTACCAGATCCGGATCGCCGCCTCCCTGAAGGACCGCTGGGGCCGCGCCCTGGGGGAGGCCGTCACGGTCCGGGCCGAGGTGGGGGACGCCTCGGGCTACGTGTTTACCAAGAATTCAGGCCCCCGGATGCTGGAAGGGGCCTTTCCCCCCCGGGTGGCCTGGGAGGCCCGCAACCCCCTGTCCATACGCTTCCGCGCCCTGCCCGCGGCGGGCCCCTATGAGCGCCCGGACAGCGCGTCCCTGGAAGTCCTGGACCTGTCGAAGCTCCCCGGCGGAGGGCCGGCGTTCCCCAACGCCCGGCGCTTCTTCATCGAGGACCTGACGGATCTCCTGGGGCCCGGGGGCCGGGGCAGCGTGGGCCTGAGTTGGGCCTACGAACTCCCCGCCCGGCGGGGGATGCGCAACCAGGGGAGCCACTGGCTCACCGTGCAGGTGACGGACTTAGGGATCACGGTCCGCTATGCGTACAACAAGGTCCTGGTCTGGGTGACCCGGCTTTCCACCGGGGAGGCCGTCCCCGGCGCCAGGGTGGAACTCCTGGAGGGCGCCGTCCCGGTCCGGGAGGCCCTCGCCGACCAGCGGGGGCTGGGGGCCTTTGAGTTCCCCGACGGGGAATTCGCGGCCCGGTTCTCGGCGCCCTCCGTGTTTGCGCAAGCCGACGGGACCGTGGGACAGGGCTTGCGCATCCGGGTCAGCGAGGGGGGCGGCGCCCGCGCCGGGGGGGACCAGGCGGAATTCATCCCCAACGACAGCCACAACCTCTGGCGCTTTGACCTGGCCGCCGCCGCCTCCCCCTTTACCGTGGAGCAGGCGCGGCCCCTGATCTTCCTCTTTACCGACCGGGGCCTGTACCGGCCCGGGGAAACCGTCACCTTCCGGGGCATAGACCGCAGCCTGAACCGGGGCCGCTTCGAGGTATACCAGGGGCCCTACACCGTCGAGGCGGGTACCGGAGGCTACCGCGCTCCGGTGATCGCCTCCTTTGAGGGGGTAACCACCAAAAACGGGGGGAGTTACGGCTCCTTTACCCTCCCGGAGGACCTGGCCCCGGGAACGTACAGCCTCCGGTACCGGCGGGGCGAGGCGGCCCAGTCCGTTTCCTTCACGGTGGCGAATTTTGAACGGGCCCGCTTCGCCCTCTCCCTGAACATACCGGACATCCCCTTCTATGCCGGGGAGAACCTTTCCGCGCGGCTGTCCGCCTCCTACCTGGCCGGGGGGGCCCTCTCGGGGGCGCCCTATACCTGGTACTGGAGCCGGGAGAACGCGGCCTTCAATCCCGGCGGGGACTGGCAGTACTGGCGCTTCGGCCCGGAACTGGGGGACAGCCGTTCCGTGGTGAGCCAGGGGGAGGGGACCCTGGGAGGCGACGGGACCGCCGGCATCAGCCAGGCGGCCCTGACCGAGGGCATCGAGGGGGCCCCCTACCGCTACCGGCTGGAAGCGGCGGTCCAGGACGCGGCCCGCCAGGAACTCGCCGTCCGGGAGACGGTGATGGTCCACCCCGCGGCCTTCTACATTGCCGCCCGGCTGGATAGCTCCGGAAGTTCAGAGAACTCAACTTCGGAGAAGTCAAGTTCACAGAAGCCGGCGGGCCCTTCGGCCTGGTTCCTGAGCGCGGGAAATCCCGCGGCGGTGAGCTGGGCCCTCCTCACCCCGGAGGGGGAAGCCTACCAGGGCGGCGGGGCCGGGGAACTCTCCTACCAGGCGGTCCGCTACGAATGGAAGCAGGCCCGCCAAGCCGCCGTGGGGGGCCGGGTGAACCTCTTCTGGGAACGGGTGGAGGTGGTGGAGGAAAGCGGCGTCCTCCCCCTGGCGGGGGCCTCCCCGGCGGGGACCATCGACTTTACCCCCCGGCAGGGCGGCCAGTGGGAGATCCGCCTCCTGAGCCGGGACAGCCGGAACCGGCCCGCGGTAACCCGCTTCGGCTTCTACGTCTCCGGCGCGGGCTGGGTCCACTGGGGGAACGACGACGTGGACCGCATCGCCCTCACGGCCGACCGGGACCGCTACGCCCCGGGGGATACCGCCCGGCTCCTCGTCCGTTCCCCCCTGCCCCGGGGGAAATACCTCCTCACCCTGGAACGGGAGGGGATCTTCTCGGAGCGGATCATCGAACTGGACGGTTCCGCCCGGACCATCGAGATTCCCCTCGACGAATCCCACCTTCCCATTGTCTATGCGGTGCTCTCCTCCTACACGGTCCGCTCCCAGCCCCCGCAGAACAGCTACTACGAACCGGACCTGGATAAGCCCAAGGGGGTTTTCGGCCTGGCCGCCCTGCGGGTGGACCACGAAAGCCGCCATTACCGCGTGGAGATCGAGAACTCCCGGGGGGTCTACCGCCCCGGATCGGAGGCGGAGGTCCGGCTCCGCGTTACCCTCCAGGGGCGGCCCGTTCCGGGGGCGGAACTGAGCTTTCTGGCCGTGGACCGGGGGGTGGTGGACCTCATCGACTACCACGTCCCGGACCCCCAGGCATACTTCTATGACCCCCGGAACTTTCCCCTGGCCGTCCGGGGGGCGGACAGCCGTTCCCTGCTCATCGATCCGGTTACCTATACCTTTGCGGACCTCCAGGGGGGGGACGCGGCGGACGACGCCAAGCTGGAGGAACGGAAGGATTTCCGGCCCACCGCGGTGTTCGAGCCGTACCTGGTGACGGGCCCCGACGGAACCGCCACCTTCCGGTTCCGCCTCCCCGATTCCCTGACCACCTACCGCTGTACCGCCCTGGCGGTGGGGCTGCGGGAATTCGGCATCGCCGAGGAAGACCTCAGGGTAAGCGCCCCCCTGACCGCCGTGGCGGCCCTGCCCCGCAAGCTCCGGTGGCGGGACACGGGACAGGCATCCCTGATCCTGACCAACCTGGAACGGGAGGCGGTGGAGGCCGAAGTTTCCCTGGAATTGGAGGGGGATGCGCTGGAAGTGGACGGGGAGAGCCGCAAAACCCTGACCATCCCCCCGGGAGCCGCCGCGGAGGCTGCCTTCCGCCTCGCCGCCGTGGAAACCGGGACGGCCCGGCTGAACTTTACCCTCCGTTCCCCTCAGGTGAACGAGCGGATCCTCCGCACCCTCACCGTGGACCGGCCCGCCGTGTACGAGACCGTCACCCTCATGGGAAACCTGGGGGACGACCAGGGCTTTGTCGAGGAGGGGGTAATCATCCCCCAGGCGATTTCCGAGGGAACCGGGACCCTCTCGGCGTCCTTCTCCGCCTCCCGGCTGGCCATGCTCAAGGAAGCGGTGGGCTACCTCCTGGATTACCCCTACGGCTGCCTGGAACAGCGTACCGCCCGGCTCCTCCCCCTGGTGAGTTTCGCGGACCACCTGGAGGCCTTCGGCCTGGAAAGCTCCGTGGAGGACCCCAAGGGGCTTATCGAAAAGGAACTCGCGGAGATCGCCCGGAGCCAGTTGGGGGACGGCTCCTTCCCCTATTGGCCCGGGGGCGCGCGCGGGCACTACTACGTGACCCTCCGGGTCGCCCATATCGCCGCCCTGGCCCGGGAAAAAGGCTACGAGTTTCCCCCCCTGGAGACGGGGAAACTCCTCAGCTATCTCATCTCCTCCGACGAAGGGCGGCGTATTGCCGGGGAGGACCCCTTCCTCCGGGGCTACTCCCTGTGGGTCCGGGCCATGTACGGGGAGCGGATCGGGGGGGAACTGAGCGCCTTCCTGAGCCAGGGGGACCAGCCGGGTATATCCGGGTGGGCCTTTGCGGGGCTTGCGGCCCTGGAACTGGGGATGCGGGACTTCGCCCTCTCCACCCGGGACCGGATCAGGCGCTTTATCCGGCCCGGGACGCGGACGGTGGACCTCACCGATACCTACGAGGCGGGGAGTTTCTGGGGAAGCGCCACGGACCGCTACGCCCTGGCCCTGATGCTCTACCAGGCCCTGAGCCCCGGCGACGACATGACGAGCCGCCTCGCCACGACCCTCATCGAAAGCCGCCGCCGGACCGGATCGGCCGCGGGGGCCTGGGCCAACACCTCCGCCTGCTACTGGGCGATCCTCGCCCTGGGGGAGACGGCGGACCGGGAAGCGGAAGCCGCCCCGAACCTCAGCGCCCGCCTCTCCCTGGGAGGGGCGACCCTCCTGTCCGCGGACTTCGCCTTCTATGGCGGAAGCCCGGTCTCCCGGATCTTCCCCCTGGGCGGGGAACTGTTGAAGGGCCTGCGGCGGGACGCCCTGCTCCCCCTGCGGGTGGAACGGGAAGGCCGGGGCCGGCTCTTCTATACCGCCAGCCTCCGTTACGGCATCCCCGCGGAACTGGCCCGGCCCCGGGACGAGGGGCTGGGGGTCTTTGCCGAAACCTTTGACGCCGAAGGCCGGCCGGTCCGGGACGGGCGGCTGCTCCCCGGCAAAACCTACACCCGCCGGGTGGTGGTTTCCGCTTCCCGGCGGCGGACCTTCCTGGCCCTCCGGGTTCCGGTGCCTTCCGGGGCGGAAATCCTGGACGCCGCCCTGGTAACGACCGCCACGACGCCTCCGCCGGAGGAGGAGAACGGGGACCGGGAAAGCGGAAACGGATCGGGCCGGGGCCCCCTTTACGCGGGCCGCCCGATTCAGTCCATCCTGGACGACGAGGTCCGCTTCACCTGGGACGCCTTTCCCCCGGGCAAGGCGGAGGTGGAATTCCGGTTCCGGGCGGTGATGCCCGGAGTCTACCCCACGCCGCCCCCCCAGGCGGAGTGTATGTACGAGGAAGAAGTTTTTGGCCGGGGCGCGGGGGAACTGGTGAGAATAGGAACATGAACATCATCCTCTTTGAAGACCACGAGATCGGCCGGCCTTTGCCCCGGCGGGACCCCCGGACCATCCACCTGATCAAGGTGCTCCACAAGAAGGCGGGGGATACCTTTGACGCGGGGCTCCTGGGGGGCAGCCGGGGGCAGGGCCGGATCGAGGCCCTCCGGCTGGACGGGGCGATCTTCTTTTCCCTGGACCTGTGGGAAAGCCCCCCGCCCCGCCTTCCCATCCGCCTCGGGGTGGGCTTCCCCCGGCCCATCCAGCTCCGGCGGCTGCTGCGGGACCTGTCCAACCTGGGGGTGGCGGCGGTGGACCTGGTGGGGACCGACCTGGGGGAGAAGAGCTACCGGGAAACCAAGCTCCTCACCGACGGCGGGGCCCGCTCAGCCCTCATCGAGGGGGCGGTCCAGGCCCGGGACACGGCGCTGCCGGAGCTTTCGGTGTACCCCAGCCTGGAAGCGTGGTTTACCGAACGGCCCTGGGCGGCCCTCCGGCCCGGCCCCCTCCTGGTCGCCGCGGACAACGTCCGGCCCGAGGGCTCCCTGGCCCGGCTGCCCTCCCTCCGGCGATCCCTGGTTTTGGCCATAGGTCCCGAGCGGGGCTGGTCCGACCGGGAGCGCACGCTCCTTGAGGAGGAGGGCTTTTCCCGGCTGTCCCTGGGGAGCCGGGCCCTGCGGACCGAGACGGCCTGCACCGCCGCGGTGATTCTGGCGATGGAAAAGATCGGCGAACTGGGGTAGGCTTATTCCGCGAAAACCGTTTCCAGGGGAATTTCAAGGCCCGGAAATATATCCGACCGGAGGGCGCCGCCGCCCCCGTAAGCCGCGGTACTCATGCCGCCTTCCCGG
>JAITRV010000024.1 GCA_031288215.1 Spirochaetaceae bacterium
AAATAGCGGTAATCCTTGGCGTTCTCCTTGGTCCGCATGGGTTCGGTCTGGTCCCGGTTTTCGTTCCAAAGCCGGGTCTCCTGGACGACCGGCTTGCCCTGGTCCAGAAGGGCCCCCTGGCGGAGGATCTCGTAGTTAAGGGCCAGCCGGACAAAGCGGGAAGAGTTGAGGTTCTTGATCTCCACCTTGCTCCCCAGGCCCTTTCCGGGAAGGTTAATCGACACGTTGGCATCCGCCCGGAGGGACCCTTCTTCCATATTACCGTCGCAGACCCCCAGATAGCGGACTATCCGGCGCAGTTGCTGGATGAAGAACTCCGCCTCCTCCCCGGTTTCCAGGTCCGGTTCCGTCACGATCTCCAGGAGGGAGACCCCCGCCCGGTTATAGTCCAGCAGGGACACCGTGCCGGTGTGGATCATCTTCCCCGCGTCCTCCTCCAGGTGGCACTCCTTGATCCGCACCCGCTTGCGGATGCCGGGACCGCCGCTACGGCCCGCGCCCTCGATGTCCAGGAAGCCCTCCTGCCCCAGGGGAGAGGCGAACTGGGATATCTGGTAGTTCGTGGGCATATCCGGGTAAAAATACTGCGTCCGCTCAAACCAGGTTCGCGGCGGAATCCGGCAGTTCAGGGCCCGGGCCACGGTACAGCCCATCCGCAGGGCCTCGATGTTCAGGGAGGGAAGCACCCCGGGATAGCCCATGCAGACCGGGCAGACGTTGGTGTTGGGCTCGTCCCCGAAGGCGGCCCGGCAGCCGCAGAAGACCTTGGTTTTGGTTAAAAGGTGAATGTGGACTTCAAGTCCGATAAATGACTGGTACATGGCTAACTCCAAAAGGACCGGTACCCCGCCGGGTGGGGGAAGGGGTAGGCGGCTTCGTAGGTTTCGACGATATCCAGAAGGACGGCCTCGGCAAAGGCCCGCCCCAGGAGCTGAACTCCCACGGGAAGGCCCCCCTCGACGCCCGCGGGGAAGGACAGGGCGGGAAGCCCCGCCAGGTTGGCGCAGCAGGTGTAGAGATCCGCCGCTTTCTGGGCAAAGGGGGAAAGCCCCGCTTCCCCCCGGCCAAAGGCGCGGGTGGGAAAGACCGGCAGGAGGATCGCGTCACACCGGGGCGGGCTGCCGCCGTAATCCGCCCCCCCCAGGAGGGCCTCGAAGCTCCGGCGAATACCCGCGCGGATACGCTGAGCCCGGAGGTAGTAGCGGTCCTGGAAGCCCGAGCGGAGGACGAAGGTTCCCAGGAGTATCCGCAGCTTCACCTCAGGCCCGAAGCCCGCGTCCCGGCTCTTGTCCACCAGGTCGTCGGGGTTCTCCGCCCAGTCCGGACGCCGGCCGTAGCGGATCCCGTCGAAGCGGGCCAGGTTGGCGCTGGCCTCGGCGGTGGCGATGGTGTAGTAGGCGGGAACCCCGTATTTCAGGCTGGGGATGTCCACCTCCACCAGGGTATGGCCCATGGCCGCCAGCCGCTCCCGGACGGCCCGGAAGGCCCGCTCCACTTCCTCCTCCAGTTCCGCCGCCTGGGCTGCCGCTTGCAGGGCCCCCTCGGCCCCTTCGATGCCGGCCGCCTCCTGGACCGCCGCCGCGGCAATGGCCCGGGCCACCGCCTCCGGGGAGAGGACCCCGATCACCCGGGGCTTTTGCCGGGGGGCGTCCGTGGGCGGGGAAGCGCCGTAGAGGGCCGGCGCTCCCGGGGGGGCCTCCCGGGAGGTCTCGTCCAGGGGGTCCTTCCCCCGGATGGCGGCAAAGACCGCCCGGCACCGGGCGGCGGTATCCGAGAGGACCCCGATGGTCTCCAGGCTTGAGGCGTAGGCCACCAGGCCGTAGCGGGAAACCGCCCCGTAGGTGGGCTTGAGCCCCACCACCCCGCAGAAGGCGGCGGGCTGCCGCACCGATCCCCCGGTGTCTGATCCCAGGGCAAAGGGCACGAGCCCGGCGGCCACCGCCGCGGCGGACCCCCCGGAGGATCCCCCCGCCACCCGGCTTTGGTCCCAGGGGTTGTTGGTCCGCTGTATCGCCGAGGCGTCGGTGGAGGAGCCCATGCCGAATTCGTCCATGTTGGTCTTGCCGATCACGGCGGCTCCCGCAGCCTCCAGACGCCGCACCGCCGTGGCGGTATAGGGGGACCGGAACTTCGCCAGGAGCTTGGAGCCGCAGGTCAGGGAAAAGCCCTTCACGGCGATATTGTCCTTGACCGCGCAGGGGAAGCCCTCCAGGGCGGCCCGTGCCTCGGCGGGTATGGGCCCCCCCCCTTCCTCCGGGCCGCCGCCGTTGCCGTCCGGGACGCCGTTGTCCGGGCCGGCGGAACCGGCCTTCCATTCGATAAAGGCGCCTATCCGGCGTTCCCATTCCTCACCGTACGGTAGAAACCCTTGGGGTAACGTATATGCCATCGCGCTCAGTCCTCCCTTTTACTAGCTATGTGAGCCGGTTTCAACGGGGGGCGAGGATCTCCGGTCCAACCGACCTTCGGTCCGACCCCGCACCCCCTAAAGCACGTTGGGGACCACGATGAACCGGCCATCCCGTTCACCCGCATTATTGAGCAGGTTTTCGTTAAGGCCCGTGGAGGGGGAAAGAAAATTATGCTGGTTATGATGCCGGTTATGACCGGATTGGCCCTGATCCGGCCGGAAATGACGGGAATCGGCGGTCCACTGGGGCTCGCTCACCCGGGAGATGGGGGCGGAAAAGGCTCCCTCATCCTCATCGGCCGCCTGCATGGCGGCAAAAAACGTAAGCATCTGCTCAAAAGCAGGAAAGGCTCCGGCTATTTCCCCTTCATCCAACTTCAGATGGGCCAGCCGGGCGGTTTCTTGGAGATCTTCGATGTTCATGGGCCGATCTTCTCACAAGCTCCGCCGTCCTGTCAAGCGGAGGGCGGAGTAATTGGATTTAATATCCTGATTTTCCTATTGATGGTATTGATAAATACCGATAAGATAATTATAGGTGTAATAGAGGGTTGGTGTATGTTTTTTTATAATTTTCGGGGTTGCTATGCTTCTTGAAATAGCTAATATAGGCAAGATACAGAAGGCTTCTATCGAAATGCGGGGAATAACGGTCCTTGCGGGCAATAATAATACGGGGAAAAGTACCTATGGGAAAATTCTCTATTGTATGGTTAACGCGTTCTGTAACGCTGATGCCGCAATACATGATGAAAGAGAGCGTAATATTGCAGACATTCTTTTTAATTCTTTTCCTTTTTTCTTTCCTGATCGTCCAACAGAGAAGTTTATGCATAATATTATGAAACATCAGTCCTCTGAGGATGAGCTTCGCGGTATTTTAAAAAATGCAATGGGCAATGAAAGTATTGACAGGTGGAAAGATGATATAACTATCGTTGTTGAAAAACTCATACGATCCGGCAAAGTTCCTGATGAACAAATCATGAAGACCATCGTTACCCGGTTTCTGCGGTCCGAATTTGGAGATCGGATCATTCATGTCAATCATGCAGAAGAACCGGGGGCGATCTCCCTGAAAATCAAAGAAAAGATGCTTTCCGTGTCG
>JAITRV010000206.1 GCA_031288215.1 Spirochaetaceae bacterium
TTTGCCCGGAAGTCTGATAATACACCAGTTGTATAAACCCATAGGCGATCTGGGGCGCCGCCCGGGTGCAGGAAACAAGAAAAAAGAAAACTGTTCCCAGGCCCAGAAAAAAGAAGGCAGCGGCCTTTCTCCAGGCGGCGGCCTTTCTCCAGGCGGCGGCCTTTTTCCAGGCAACGGCCTTTTTCCATAAATCGGGAAAAAATAAATGCGCCATGCCCCTCGCAGCCATATTTTTTATTATATTAACCATAGTTTCTATTATAGCAAGAACGGCAAAAAATGTCATCATAATTCCGCGCGTTCATTGTTATTATCATTATCACGGGTGATCCCTTTCTTCCCTCATACCGTATTATCGCCCGTATCCCTGCTTCAATTCACCTTTTTCGATCCTTGACCTCCTCCCCGTATGGGACTATGTTTTATCGGTGAAGCCGCTCGGTCCATTTCTGCTGATTATCTCCCTGTTCTCCGTTCCGGCGCTTTTTTCTCAAGAGCCGGAAGGACCCGGCCCCGGCGGCTTTGAGACCGCCCGCCGGGAGGAACTGATCCGCCGCCTTACCCGGGAGGGAATCCCCTTTGAACAGAGGCCCCTCTTTGCCGGCTACGGAGGATTCGGATCGTCCCTGCTCGTATCGATCCCCGCCCGGGCCGGTTCGGACGGCGATGCGACGGAATTCGTTCTGGCCATTCCCCTTTCGGCTTCCGACGATCCCGGAGCGGGCTTCCCCTGGGGCATTGAGGGGGGGCTCCGCTTTATCAGGAAACTTATGGAAGAGGGGACGAACCGGGACGTGGTGGTGGCCTTTTTGGGGGATGAACAGTCCCTCTTACCCCCGGATGTCAGCCGGCAATCCCATACGGGGCTCAAGGACCTGATAAGCCTCCGAAGCCGCCCGGAAAATACGGCCCTTCTGTACCTGGACTGCTCTCAAAGCCCGGAAACCCTGATCATCCACCACGGGGGGAACAAGACCCTCGCTCCCCTTCAGATCATCGAGGCCTTTTACCGATCCTGTACCCTCCGGGACATCCCCGCTGCCTTTGCGGTCCAATCTAATGTATGGTACAAACTGGACATCATCCGGGGGCCGGCGGCGCTGGAACTCTCCCTGGGAGGGGGAATCCCCTCCCTCGCTATCCGGGGGAAGGGCGCCGGGGGGATTTCCGCCGACGTCCTGGGGGATCTGCTGCTGGAGTATACCCGCTTCCCCCTGCTCTCCGGGAAAGACCCGGACCTCCACTATTCGATCTTCCGGCTCTTTGGAACAACCTTCTTCCTTTCCGAAGCCGGTACCCTGGCGGTGATCTGGATCGTAACCGCCCTGTTTTTTTTGATATTCCTCGTCTATTCGATTGTATCCCGGGGGATGCTGAGCCTCCAATGGCAGGTCTTTCTCCGCCGTTCCTGGGTGATCCCCCTCGTTTTTGCCCTTTCCGCCCTGTCTTTGGGGGGGGCGGACTTCTTCATTACCCTGATCCTCCGGGTTTTTTCCCTCCCCATGGACCGGATCTACCCCGGCGCGGCGGCCCTGACCCTGGCAGCCGCCCTGGTCCTCCTCTCCCTGGCGGACCCCCTTCTGGAGGGCGTCAGGATTTCCCGGAAGGCCGGCTTTTACGGGAACGCCGCCGTGGTGGTGATCATCCTGGAAAGCCTGGCCGCGGCCCTCATGGACATTACCTTCATGCCCGCCTTTATCTGGGCCTTCCTTTTTACCCTCCTGGCCGCCCTCATCCCCCGCGCCCTCCCGGTATACGCCGTCGCTTTCATAACGCCCCTCCAGGCCGCCGTACCCCTGATTGCCGGCCTGGCAAGCGGGTACAGCGGGCTCCAGGAACTCTTCCGCTCAAGCCGTTTATGGCTCATCCTGATCCTGGCCCTCCTCTCCCTCCCCCCGGTGCTGCTCTTCTACCGGGCCCAGGCCCTGCGGGCGCGAACGGAAAAAAGCCGCCGCCCCTCCCGGAAACCCCGGCTCATCCTCTTAGGCATCGTCGCGGGGGCCGCGATCCCCTACGCCGCGTATCTTGTCTGGCGGTCCCCCCCCGCTCCGGTCCGGCGGATCATCCCCGCGGCCCAGGAAGGAAGCGCCGCCCTGACCGTTACCCTTTCGCAGCGGATCTTCCTGCAGCGGCGGCTCCTGGAAATCCGGGTGGAGGCCCCGGGGCAGCCGGTCCGGCTGGATCTCGCCCTGGATTACCGGAGCGGCCCCTCCGCCGTGTATACCGCCCCCATGCCCTATGTCCTGCGGGAACATTCGACGTCCGATGGCGGGAAGGAAAATTCGGTGGAATTCATCCTGGGGGAAAACCCGCCCAACCCCTTTACCACCGACCTGGTCCTTCCCCTCACCTTTCAAGGCTCCCTCCGGGTGGAAGCCCTCTACCTCCCCTCCTTGGGGGTCCCCCGGGCCCTTGAGGACCAGGGCCCGGAAGAGGCCGACGCGGTCCTGCGCCTCAGACGGACCATCCCGATCAGCCGGTAGCAAATAGCAAAAAAAGAGGGCGCGGACCTTCGCTTCGGTCCGCGCCCTCGGACCGCCGGTCCGTCCGTCTTTACTTGTTGTTACCATTTCCGGGCGGCAAAGCCTTGGGAGGCGGGCTCGGTGATGGCGAAGGTTTTCCCTGAGGGCTCCAGCACGTAGAAGCCGTTTTCGATGGCGTAGTCTTTGGCCTCGCCGACGAAGACCACCCCGGCGATGGCGCCCAAGTACGCCCGCCGGTCCTGCCGTAAATCGGCGTAGATACGGAGTTTCTTCATCCGCTTGATGTGGGCGTCTACATCGCTCCGGCTGGGGGTGGTCTTGATTTCGACAATCATCACCGTGTCGCCGTTTTCCATGAAGGCATCAATCTCCATGAAGAGGTTGTGTTCCGGGTCGGTGATTTTGGCGGGGCCCGCCTTGGTGAAGGTAAAGCCCAGGTCCCCGAACCGCTTCAGCAGGTTCGGGAGGACCATGTGTTCGACCACTTCGCCGAAGCGGCGGCCCTGGTCCCCGAGGCGTTTGTCGGTTTTCTTCATCTGCCGGTCGGTTTCCTTTTGGGATTCCCGCAGTTCCTTCATCGCTTCGGCGTTTTCCCTGACGATACGGTCGGTTTCCTTCTGGGACTCCCGCAGTTCTTTCATCGCTTCGGCGTTTTCCCTGACGATACGGTCGGTTTCTTTTTGGGACTCCCGCAGCTCCATCAGGCCGACCCAGACTTTCTCGAAGGTGAGCCCCGCTCCCGATGGGGGGACGGCGGTTTCGTTCGCGTTTTCCATGACCATCTCCTTATCAAGAGTATACCACATAATCAGGTAACAAGCAGCACGTAACAACGGGGAGTGCGGACCTTCGCCCCCAAGCGAGCGTCTTGCTTTGCTCTTTATTACTTGCTACTTGCTACCTGCCCATTCGAGTTCCAGGGTTATCGCCGGGGCGGTCAGGAGATCCCCCAGGGGGGACGCGAACCGGAGCTTCCGCCCTTCTAATACGGCGCTTCCCCCCGGGGGGGCGGCTATGGCCCGGCCCTCCCGGTCCCGCAGGGTAAGGGTCCCGCCGGCGGGGAGGGTGAAGCTCAGATCCAGGGCGGCGTCTTGGGAGTATGCCCGCAGGAGGTCCAGGAATTCCTGATCCTGGTTTTCAAGGCCGCCCCCCAGGGTCAGGGAAAGCCGGAACCTTCCCTGTTCGCGGGACAGCCGGGCCCCCTGCCCCAGGGCATCCAGGAAGGCGGTGAGGGCTTCCAAATCGGAGAAGCCCAGCGCCGCCTTCACCACCGTTTCCCCGTTCCGTTCCCCGGTGGAAAAGGAACGCAGAGCGAGCCCCGGAATCCGGGCGGCGGTCCGTTCAAAGTCCGTCCGGCCCACGGGGAGCAGGGGGGTCCCTTCATTACCGTCGAGTTTCCCCAGGGATTCCAGGGCCGCCGATATCCGGTATTCCAGGGCGATGGTCCCGGAGCCGTCCCGGCGGATGGCAATATCGGCGCTCAGGCCGATACAGGAACTCAAAAGAACCATACTCAGTATGCCGATCTTCCCCAAGACCCGGGCCGTCATAACCTTTCCTCCATTACGCACTTTACGCACCTTACGCATTATATCCTTCCCCACGGCGCCCTTCAAAATTCCTCCGAATGGATCCGCATATCCTGAATACGGACCGGAACATCCTGTTCTATCATCTCAAAGGCCTTATGCAGCACCGATTCCCCGAAGGTTTTGGAATTGGAAACCAGGGCCCCCCCGATATGGGCGAAGGAAAGGGAGTCCTGGAGGTCCACCTCCGCGGCGCTGATATGAAACCGGCGCTGTAATTTTTCCTTGACCGACCGGACGATCCGGCGTTTGTCCTTGATGCTGGCCGCATCGGGAATTTCAAAGATTATCTGCATCATGGAAACTATCATTCCCGCGCGTTATCGGCCCCGGAGCCGCCTTCTTCGGCGGCTTCCCCGGCGGCGCTCTCCAATTCCTTGATAAGGCCGCGGATCCCTTCTTTGTCGGCGGCGGAAATCCGCTCGTCCTCCAGGAGGCTTTCCACATCGTCCCCCTTCCCCTCCTCGCCGGTATAGCCCGCCTCCAGGGCGGTCCGAAGTTCGGTCAGGGCCTCGGAATTCCCGGGATCGGCGATGAAGATGAGGCGCGCGATGCGGAACCGGACCTGCGCGCTCCGCGGCCCCGGGGCGTCCTCCCCCTGATCCGCGGGGATCGCCGTGAGGAGGCTCCGGTAGGTCTCCAAGGCCCGGGCATAGAGGGTGTTTTCTTCCAGAACCTCCGCGAATTCGTACTGCACCTGGGGATTCGACTCCCCGGCAAGACGCCGCTGGTAACTATCCACCGCTTCCGGCTTATGCTGGGCCCGCTGGGATCGGGCATAGAGGAGCTGCATATCCTTGTTCTCCTCCAGGGCAAAGGGGTACTTGTTGAGCACCGCCTCCGCCTCCTCGGGGCGTTCCAAGGCGTAGAGGACCAGGGCATAGTTATACCCGTTATCCACGGCTTCCGGTACCAGGGCGAGCACCCGGGCGTACAGGGCTTCGGCCTCCTCAAAGCCGCCGAGCCGGATCCGGCAGTACGCCGCCGCCTTGAGGGCCATGAGATTATCCGGATCCTTGCGGAGTATGCCCTCAAAAAGCCCCAGGGCTTCCTCGAAACGGCCGGTCTCGTAGGCGATCCGCCCCAGGTTGTATTCCGAAGCCGCCCTGGTCTTGTCCACGGATTTTGCCAGGTTAAGCCACCGCTCCGCTTCCTCGTACCGGTTCAATTCAAAGTAGGCCATCCCCAGGGAATAGTATTCCTCGGCCTTGGCGGCCCGCTCCTGGGAAGAACAGGCGCTCAACCAGCCCAGGGAACCGAGCAGCGCCCCTATAAATACGACAAAAAGAGTAATCTTTTTCATTTTTGTGTGTTGAGGACGGTGCGCTCAATTTCCCGCAACTGTGCCCGGTAGAGCCGGGCGATATTGGACCCGTAATCGGCGACAAGCTGCAGGATATTCCGGGGATTTTCCTCCGTATCCCGTCCGTTGATCCGGTCCCCGGCATCTCCCAGGCCCGGCAGGATATAGGCGGCCTCATTCAAAACCGGGTCCATCCACAGGGTAAAGACCTGGCAGTTATCCAGGGCCCGGACCACCCGCAGGGCCCCCTTCAACGCGGCAATGACGTTGAAGAACTGCACCGATCGGGGCCGTATCCCCTGATCCCGCAGGTATTTTACCACGGTCACGAGGCTCCCCCCGGTAGCGTTCATGGGATCCGCAAAGATCAGGTCCTTGCCGTCAAGCATCTCGGGGCTAAAGAAGGACCGGTCCAGATCGAGGATGTACTCCATGTTGTTCTCATGCTTGGCCTCATCCCGCTTGATCCTGAACAGGGCAAAGGGGGTCACATGGGCATGGGACGAATACTCCTCGATCTCCTTGGACAGGATCATGGAGGGCAGCAGGGCCCCCCGGAGCATGACGCACATCACGGTATTCTCAATCCTGTCGTCGATATTGGTAATCTTATGGACCGCATAATTCTGGACCGGAATGGTCACCGGGGTCTTGACGATAAGATAATTCTTGCTCGCCCCGGGAGCCCCCCCATAGGCCAGGTTAAAGAGGAGTTCGTAGGCCCGCTGGATATAATAGACAAATTCCTCCCCGCCGGTCCGGATATCCCGGAGCTTGGCGATAAGCCGGGAGGCCTCGGCGTGGCTCTCATGCGGGGTGCGGAAGGAATAGACCTGGATGGCGGATTCCTTATTGCAGATATCCTGGAGCATGGTCCCCATCTCGTTGTACATGGCGATGAGCTTGATCTCCTCCCGCTTCCGCTCCGTCTCGGACCGGGTCGTGGAAAGGATGGTAAAACAGGTCATGACGTGACGGTAGAACTCATCCATCCGCGCAATGGCCTCCTTATCGGCTTCGGTGAGAAAACCGTCCAGATCCTCCGCCTTTAATATAACCTT
>JAITRV010000260.1 GCA_031288215.1 Spirochaetaceae bacterium
ATCTGGGGGCGGGGATTCGGGGCAGCGCACCGGCCCTGTCCCTCCGGGACAATCTCATCATCCACGCCCACCGGCGGTCCGCCCGGGGCTTTTGGGGCACATTCGGCCTTATGGACCGAGCCTACCTGGACCGCTGGATCGGCGCGGTGATGCGCACGGCCCGGCTGCCCCCGACTCCTGAGGCGGCGAGTTCCTCCTTCTCCGGGGGGATGCTCCAGCGGGCGGCGCTGGCCCGGGAATTTGCCGAAAACGCCGATCTCCTGGTGCTGGCGGAGCCCGGCTGGGGGCTTGACCGTTCAAGCCGGGACGCCCTCCGGGGGGAACTGCGGGACTATGCCCGGGGGGGGAGGGCGGTGCTCGTCTTTTCCACGGATACGGAGGAACTGATAGCCCTTGCCGATGAGATCCGCGTCCTGAGAAACGGCTTCTTTTCCGGCGGGATCGTCCTTGCCCCGGGCCCCCGGGATGATCCCGCCCTTGTCCGTTCCCTCACGGACCGGATAGGCCGGCTTATGGTGGGCGCCCATGGCTAGGAGCCCGAACCCGATCCGCCGCCTTTTCTCCCAGGGGGCTTTTTTCGGCACCCTGATCACCGTCGCCGCCGCTCTCCTGCTCACGGTGGTCCTGATCCTGGTGAATGCCCCGGATGCGGCCCTCACCCTCCGGGCCTTTTTCATCGGCCCCTGGTCGTCCCGCTGGTTCCTGGGGAATACCCTGGACAGCATCAGCCTGCTCCTCACCGCGTCCCTGGGGGCGGCCCTGGCCTTCCGGGGGGGCTGTTTCAACCTGGGGGGGGAGGGGCAGATCTACCTGGGAGGCCTGGCGGCGTCGGTGGTGCTCCTCTCCGGGGAGGGGACCGCCGGCGGGACCGAGGGGGGAATCCTCTGCCTCGCGGCCCTGGCGGCGCTGCTTACCGGGGGGAGCCTGGGGGCGATTGCGGCCTTCCTCAAGCGGAAATTCGGGGCCCATGAGCTGATCAGCTCCTTCCTCTTGTCCGCCGCCTTGAGCCCCCTGGCGGACTACCTCATCACCGGGCCCCTGCGGGACCCCCAGGGGAACCTCCTGGCCACGTCCCGGTTTGCCCCGGGGCGGCTGCTGCCGCGGCTGCTCCCCCCCTCGGCGCTTTCCCTTTCCTTTATCTTTGCCCTGATCCTGATCGCCGCCGGGTATGTCTTCATCCACCGCAGCCTCCGGGGTTACCGCTTTAGAATTGCCGGGGCCGCGGCGGATTTTGCCCGGTACGGGGGAATCCGGCCCGAGGCGTACTGGATTCCGGCCATGACCCTGTCGGGGGCCCTGTCGGCCCTGACGGGGTTCTTTGCGGTGGCGGGGACCTACGGTCTCTGCCACCGGGGCTTTTCCGGGGGGCTCGGCTGGAACGCCATTGCCGTGGCCCTCATCGCCCGGAATTATCCCCTGGCCCTTTTCCCCGCGGCCCTGGTGTACGGCGCCCTCAAGGCCGGATCAGACGCCGCCCTTTTGGCGGCGGGGCTTAGCTTTGAGACCTCCGCCTTTATCCAGACCGTGGTGCTCCTCCTCGCCACGGTCCACTTCGCCGGCCCCCTGATGGATCGGCGGCATATCCTCCGCCGCGGGGCCGCTCTGTTCCGCCGTTTGCGGGAGAAGCGGCGCTTGCGGAGGAAACGGCGTTTCCGGAGGAAACGATGATTACCAGCATCCTCAGCGCCGCGGCCCCCCTGATGCTGGCAAGCCTCGGGGCCCTCCTCACGGAACTGGCCGGCGTATTGGGGATATTTATTGAGGGGTTTATGACGATGGGGGCCTTCTTCTCCTGGATCATCGCCGGCCGGACGGGATCGGTTTTCCTGGGCGCCTTGTTAACCGCCCTGGCCGGAGGGTTAACGGGGTGGGGCCTTGCCCGGTTCGTCCACAAAACCGCCGCGAATCCCTTCATCGCCGGCCTCGCCCTGAACCTTGCCGCGGAGGGCGTCACCGGCTCCCTTTCCCAGGCATGGTTCGGCACCAAGGGGGTCCTGCGGTTTCCGGGTCTCTCCGTTCCCGGCCCGGTCCGCATCCCCTTCATCGAAGAGCTCCCCTTCATCGGGGGCATCCTCTCGGGGCAGCTTCCCTTCACCTATATCGGCTGGGGCCTGGTTCTCCTGGGCAGTCTCGTGATCGGCGCGACGCCCCTGGGGCTCAGGCTGCGGGCCTCGGGGATCCGCCCGGAGGCCGCGGTGGAACGGGGGCTGCACCCCCGGCGCTACCGGGAAGGGGCGTGGGCAGCGGCGGCCTTTCTGGCCTGTCTCGCCGGGGCCGCGCTGACCTTCCGGGTGGGGGCCTATACCCCCGGGGGTATTGCCGGCCGGGGCTGGATAGCCCTGGCCGCGGTATACCTGGGGTTCCGCACCGTGCCGGGAACCGCCGCCGCCGCCCTGATCTTCGCCCTGGCCGAACACATCGGCCTGGCCCTCCAGCGTTTCGCCGCCCTTCCCGTCACGGTACTGTTGGGCTTTCCCTCGGCCCTGGCGCTGATCCTGTATTCCCTTTCCCAGGGAGTCAATACGCGGAGAACGAAAGGAAGCGGAATCACGCCGGAGTTGGGTCCGCAAAAAAGCGTGAGAAAAAGCAAACGCCGATGCCCGGAGGCACGGTAAACGCAGAGAATGGTGCGTCTGTTTGCGGGCAGCACATGGGCGGAAAAAGCCGCCGCGGAGAACGCGCAAGGGATAGAAGCGGAAATCCCGCAGACTTTCCCGCAGGGAAAGTCGAGGAATTGAAGCGGATAGCCCGGTTTCCGGCGCG
>JAITRV010000292.1 GCA_031288215.1 Spirochaetaceae bacterium
GCCCTGGCCAGGTCCGCCCCCTTCATGCGGCTCTTCCGGATCTTCCAACTGGGGCCGGCCTTCACCGCCTATCCCGGCGCCACCCATGCCCGGGCCGCCCACTCCGTTGGCGTGTACCACCTTTCCCGGCGGCTCCTCTTGAACCTGGCCGAGCGGGGGGCCGATGCCTGGTTGAGCTTTACCGGGGCCCGATCCTTCCTCTGCGCCGCCCTCCTCCATGATCTGGGGCATTTTCCCTATACCCATTCCCTCAAGGAACTGCCCCTGGCCCCCCATGAGGAATTGACCGGGCGGATAATCCTGTCGGAGCCGGTGAAGACCATGGTGGCCCGGGCCGGGGCCGACCCCGCGATGACCGCCGCCATCGTGCATACCGCCCTGCCCGGACAGGACGGGGAACTGCGGTTTTACCGGAAACTGCTCTCCGGGGTCCTGGACCCGGACAAACTCGACTATTTGAACCGGGACGCCCGCTTCTGCGGGGTTCCCTACGGGGCCCAGGACGTGGATTTTATCCTGAGCCGGCTGTATCCCGAGGAGGAACGGGGTTTTGACATCGATTCCCGGGGTATTCCCAGCGTCGAGTCTGTCCTGTTCTCCAAGTATCTGATGTACCGGACCGTCTATTGGCACCGTTCGGTGCGGTCCGCCACGGCGATGATAAAAAAGGCCCTCCTGGGGGGGCTTCAGGCGGGGGCCCTCGCGGCGGAAGAACTCTACGGTCTGGATGACCAGGGCCTTTTTTCCCTAATGGCGGACCGATCCCATCCCTTTTTTGCCCTGGCCGGGAAAGTCCGGGACGGCTGTCTCTACGGGGCCGTGGCGGAATTTCCCTTTGATGAATCGGTCCACCGGGCCCTGGGGGATATAACAAAAAGGGCCGCCCATGAACAGGCCCTGGCGGGGGAGCTTTCCCAAGCGGCCGGAACAACCATCAGCCCCGAAGCGCTTATCATAGATGTTCCTGAACCGGTCTCCTTTGAAACCGGCCTGTACGTGAAAGACGAAGATCGCCCGTTCTCTGAAAGCTCCGGCCTCTTTACGGCCCGGGGGGTGGAGGCCCTTGCCAAAACCTTGAGGATCATCCGTGTTTTTGCGGACCCCTTCTATGAAAACCGCATAAAATCCTGTTTTATGCTTCCTGATATATTGCATAATTGTAAAAAATGGTTACATTTATAAGAAGGTTATATGTAGAAGAAGGTTATCTGAAAGTGAGGTAATACTTATGGAAGTGCATAATATTATTGAGGATGTTGTTTTTGCGGCTATCAGGGACATCTATGATTCTTTGAACAAAGAAGATAATCCCCGTCACATCTGTACGTGTAATCAGTGCCGTTTTGATACGGCATGTTTTGTGTTAAACCGTACGAAACCTCACTATGTTATATCCAATCGGGGGGTTGTCCGGGTTGAACAGAGCTCGATAGAACGCCAGCAGTTGGAGGCCGATGTGACGGCCTTAATCTACGAGGGAATGAAACGGGTAAGCCACAATCAGCGTCCTTATTCCAGCCATACGGAATACTCCCCCTTCGAGCCTTCGGGCGCACCGGCCGATACCCCGGTCTTCAACATACCCACCATCGTGGGCCGCCTCTTTAACGGGATCAATTTCGAACCCATGACGGATATCGTGGTGGAACTCTACCAGAACGGCAAGCTGGTGGAGATGAAGGATAAGAACTGGCAGAACCCCTATACCGTGGTGCGAAACATAGAGGGGGCCTATGCCTTCTGGCCCGAACCGGTCCCGGCGGAAAAGGAGAATATCCACCGGCTCTTTGAGTATAACCTGAAGATTGAGGTCCCGGGCTTTGAACGGCTGGCCCACGTGTTCCAAATTCCCATTACCAGCGAATCAACCCTGGCCCGATCCTATTCCATGAACCGGACCTTTAAGATCCAGGACCTTTATATGTTTCTCCCGGGGGACGATGAGGAGTGATCCCTCCCCCGCCTTCCGGCAGCGGGATAATCGGAAGGGGGGGATTTGAACCCCCGACTATGAGTTCCCAAAACTCACGGCTTAACCACTAGCCCACCCTCCGTGTTTTCCTACTATAGCGGTCTGCGGAGGCTTCCGTCAATCCCCGCCGGGATTTCCGCCAGGGCTCCTGCATTTACTCAAAAAAAGAAGAAGAACCACGGACACACTCGGACCAACACGGACTTGTTGTTTGAAATTCATGCGTTTGTCCGTGTGGTTCGTTTGGTCCGTGGTTAAATTTCTTTGGATCTACCGAGTCATTGAGAGTAATCAAGGTGCCGAGACGATTATCCCATAAAAAAGTATGAAAAAAGTAAACGCAGAAGCCCTGGGCCATTACGGCACGTGTATTGGGGGGAGGATCAATGAACCGGTTTCATTAACCGGCTCCATCCTGGCTGCCGGCAGTTGTTTTTCCGATATATCGATTATTTTTTATCGAAAAAATTGATTTTTACGAGAAAATAAGGTATATATATCACATGGCGCATATTAAAATTTCTGCCGCTCCATCCATACGCCGCCTGCCTTCTTACCTTCACGTTGTCCGGCAGCACCGGATGATGGGGGGTGAATTCATCTCCGGCACCCTGATAGCGCGGGAATTGAACCTTGAACCCATCCAGGTTCGGAAGGATCTGGCCATCACGGGAATTACCGGGAAGCCGAAGAAGGGATACCCCAAGGAAGCGCTCATAGCGGCTATCGAAGGCTTTCTGGGCTGGAATTCCCCGGAGGACGCGGTGCTGGTGGGCGTGGGGAACCTGGGGACCGCCCTCATGGGGTACCAGGCATTCCGGTATCACGGGCTGCGGATCATCGCCGCTTTTGACAAGAATCCCCATAAAATAGGGTCCACCGTTCATGGAATCCCGGTTTTGGATGTTCTCACCATGGATACGCAGATCCGCCGGTCCGGCGTTAAAATCGCGATCCTCACGGTGCCCTCCGTCTCTGCCCAGGAGGCGGCGAATACCCTGACCGCCGCGGGGATAGAGGGAATCTGGAATTTCACCAACGTAAAGCTCAAGGTACCCGATCAGGTGGCGGTTCAAAAGGAGGATCTTTCCTCAGGCTATGCCCTGCTCAGGGTTTCCATGCAGACCAACCGTCTGATCGGGGAAAAATGGGGATGAAGGAAGAAACTCCCGATGAAAAGACCGCCATTCAGGGGGAAATGCTTCGGAACCGGATAAAAAAGAGGTACCGGCATCTTAGGAAATGGGCGAGGCGGATAGGGACCGATGTGTTCCGTCTCTATGACCGGGATATTCCGGAGATACCCCTGGTGCTGGACTTCTACGGGGACGCGGTTTCCGGCGCCCTCTACCGGCGGCCCTACGATAAGGAAGCGGAGGAGGAGGATCGGTGGCTTGAGGTCATGGAAGGGGCCGTGGCGGAAGCCCTGGAGATTGACCGGGACCGGGTCTTCCTGAAACGCCGGGAACGGCAGCGGGGAAAAGCCCAGTACCGGCAACTCGGAAACCGGGGCTTTGAAAGGGAAGTCCATGAAGGGGATCTGCGTTTCCGGGTAAACCTTTCGGATTACCTGGATACGGGCTTTTTTCCGGACCGCCGCAGGATGCGGGGGATGGTCCGCGCCGAAGCGGCGGGGAAGCGGATCCTCAACCTGTTCTGTTATACCGCGGCCTTTTCAGTTTCCGCGGCCTGCGGGGGCGCGGCGGAGGTCGATTCGGTGGATATGTCCCGCACCTACCTGGAATGGGCGGCGGAGAACTTCGCCCTGAACCGCCTTACGGCCCAGCGGGTACCGGAGGGGCTTCTCATCGCCCGGAGGGGGCACGGCGGCCTCTCCCCCTTGCGGCTTATCCAGGCGGAGGTGAGGACCTTTCTGGAGGAGGCCCGGCGGGCCCGGCTCCGTTGGGATGCCGTTATCCTGGACCCTCCGGCCTTTTCCAATTCCAAGCGGATGAAGGGGGTCCTGGACATCCAGCGGGACTATAGGCCCCTGATTGCCCAATGCCTTTCCCTGCTCAATCCCGGGGGAAAACTCTGGTTCAGCGTCACCGCCCGGCATTTCCGCCTGGACGCAGAGGAATTCCCCGGCTGGGAAGTACGGGACCTTTCGGCCCTCATGGAGGACGAGGATTTCCGGGGAAAGCGGCTGCCGGGCTGTTTTTCCTTTACCCGCCCAGGCTGACACCGGGGGCTGAATTGCCCGCCACAAAAACGGCCCCCGCTCCGGCATCCGGAACTACCGTTACAAAAGCGACCCCGGCTCCGGCGCCCTGAATTGCCCGCCGCGAAGGCAAGCCGCCCCCCGGCCCCCTTATTCTTTGATGTTGTATTTTTTGCGGAAACGCTCGATCCGGCCGGCGGTGTCTACCAGTTTCTGTTTGCCGGTAAAGAACGGATGACAGGCGGAACAAATTTCAACCTTGATATCCTTGACGGTGGAACGGGTTTCTATCACATTGCCGCAGGCGCAGGTAATCTTGCCGACCTCATATTTAGGGTGAATCTTCTCTTGCATCTCTCTTATCCTCCGCAACATTCCTCATTATAGGTTTCATTCCAGCGGAAGTTGTTCAGAAATTGAAGGTTCCAAACAACTTTCTTAATAAACGCTGTCATTACCAGGTACCGTTTCAATCCATTCCCGCAGAACCGGTGTTCATCGATCTGAGGAACGCTTCATTATTCTTAGATTTCTTCATCTTGTCAATGAGGAGTTCGATGATCTCGATGTCGTCCATGGGGTTGATGACCTTCCGGAGAATCCAGATCTTTTGGAGTTCCTCTTCGGTGAGGAGGAGTTCCTCCTTCCGGGTGCCGGATTTTTTGATGTTGATCGCCGGGAAGAGCCGGCGGTCGCTGATCCGCCGGTCCAGATCGATTTCCAGGTTGCCGGTGCCCTTGAATTCTTCAAAGATAACCTCGTCCATACGGCTGCCGGTCTCGATGAGGGCGGTGGAAATGATGGTGAGGCTTCCCCCTTCCTCAATGTTCCGGGCGGCCCCGAAGAAGCGCTTGGGCTTATGGAGGGCGTTGGAGTCAACGCCGCCGGAGAGGATCTTCCCCGAGGTGGGGACGGTCTGGTTATAGGCCCGGGCCAGGCGGGTGATGGAATCCAGGAGGATCACCACGTCCTTTTTATGCTCCACCAGGCGTTTGGCCTTCTCCAGGACCATCTCGGTAACCTGGACGTGCCGGGTGGCCTGTTCGTCAAAGGTGGAGGAGATCACTTCCGCCCGGACGGTACGTTCCATGTCGGTGACCTCCTCGGGGCGTTCATCAATGAGGAGTACGATGAGGTAGACCTCGGGGTGGTTCTTGGTGATGGCATTGGCGATCTTCTGCATCATGATGGTCTTCCCCGTCCGGGGGGGGGCCACGATGAGGGCCCGCTGGCCCTTACCGATGGGGCAGAAGAGGTTGATGATCCGCTCGGACAGCCCCTCGGTGATGGTTTCCAGGTTGAGTTTTTCATCGGGATACAGGGGGGTGAGGTTGTCAAAGGGTATCCGGTTCTGGGCCACCGTAGGATCGTCGTAGTTCACCGTTTCCACCCGGAGCATAGCAAAGAAGCGTTCGCTCTCCTTGGGGCTGCGGATCTGGCCGTAGACGGTGTCCCCGGTTTTCAGGGCAAAGAGCCGGATCTGGCTGGGACTGATATAGATGTCGTCCGGGCCGGGGAGGTAAGAGTTCTGGGGACTCCTGAGGAAGCCGTATCCGTCGGGAAGGATCTCCAGGGAGCCGTAAGCGTAGATGATCCCCCCCCGTTCGGTATGGGCCTTGAGGATGGAGAAGATGATCTCCTGTTTCTTGAGGGCCACCATATCCTCGTGGGAGATGTTGTAGGAGGCAGCCAGTTCCCGGAGGTCCATCATGTTGAGCCGAATCAGTTCGTTGATGGAAAGCCGGGGCTTACTGTTGTCCTGATCCGCCCGGGGTTCGGGCTTGCCGTAAATGTCGGGCATGGAGGGCAGGTTTTTGGGGATCGCCGAAAGGGAAGCGGCCGGAACCGTCCCATTTCCGTTTCCCGCAACGGGGATATTGGGGGGCCAGGGGGCCGCCGGGCTCCCGGCGGAGGGAGCCGGGGGAAGCCGGGAAGCGGTCCGGGTCCGGTTTTCCCGGCCCGGCGGCGCCTTTTTGGCCCTGGCCCGGACGATCACGGCCTTGCCGTTGGGCCTATCCCCGGGATAATCCTCCCCGGCTTCTTCAAGCCCGGAGAATTCCCCTTCCCCATACCCCGGGGAAGAGGCCGGTTCAAAGGCCCCTTCCTCCGCGGTTTTTTCCGGGGCATCTTCCCCGGGGGAGTCCGCTTCAAACCCCGCCTCGTTCTCCAGTGGGCCTGAACGATCCTCCCCTTCTTCGCCGTTCAAAGACTCAGGTAAGGCCAGTTCAGGCTGCCCAAAACCGTTCATTTCCTCATTTTCCAGGGTCTTTAAAGTCCGACGCCTTCTCACGATTGCCATGAATAAACTCCGTTTCTCTATTTTACGTTCCCGATTTTACCGTATAAAAATATGGGAATTAAATTTTTCACACATTTTCCAACGTGCTCATTTCCTGTTAGATTATTTCTTGCCCTTTGAAAGGATTGCAACACCTAAATCGATTGACACTATAACCGCATACCGCGATCTCGCATTCAATACATCGTTTAATACTAATATATCTATTATAATTCATTCTGTCAAGCCATGTTACCACATTTACCCGTTTTTTTTAAGGCATTGCACCGATTCCCTCAGGGCATCCAGGGCCGCGGCAAGACGCACCTCATTCCGGGACCCGGCATAGTGAAACCGGGTCATCCTCCCCTCCCCTTCCCGGAGTTTTACCCCTATCCATACCGTACCCACCGGTACGGTAGAACCATCCCCCTCGGGACCGGCCAGACCCGTCACCGCCACCGCCAGATCCGCGCCGCTGCGTCCCAGGGCGCCTTCGGCCATAGCCAAGGCCGTCTCCCGGCTCACCGCCCCGTAACGCCGGATCAGATCCCCCGCCACTCCCAGCATGGCCTCCTTAGCCGCCGCCGTGTAACACACGTAGGAACCCCAAAAAACCCGGGACGCCCCGGGAATCTGAGCCAGGAGATCCGCCACCAGGCCGGCGGTACAGGACTCCGCCGCGGCCAGGGTCAGGGAGCCGGCGGAAAGGCGCCGGATCAGCTCCACAGCCGCCGCCTCAGCCATGAGCCTGCAATTCCGCCTTGATCTCCTCCGTGGGCCGGGAAAAGATCTCCACATCCTTCTCAATCCCCGTCATCTCGCACTGGCCCTCGAAAATGACCCCGTCGGCAATCCGCAGCCGGGCGGCGCTGACATCCCCCCGGACTACGGCGCCGGTTAACATATCGACCTTATCCATGGCATTCACGGTCCCTATGACGGTTCCGTAGACCACCAGGGAGCTTACCGAAATATGATCCGCCTCCACCACGGCGCCCTTGTCCACGATGAGGGCCCCGGTGGCCTCAATGGTCCCTTTGAACCGCCCCTGGATACAGAGGGTTTCCTTAAACCGCAAAAAGCCGTTAAAACGGGTGGTATTCCCAAAAACCACCGATGGCTGCCCGGCGCTTCTCTTTTCATCCATAAATTTTCTTACTCCTCATTCAGGGAGTTTCGTATCTGTTTTTCCAGAACCGTGAGACCGATTTCATTTTGCTTCATCCCCTCCCATTCCGCGATGGTCCGCTCGATCCGGGCATCCAAACCGGCGATTTGCTTCCTGACCTCGGCGGACTTTTCCCGGACCGCGTCAAGCAGCCGGGACAGGGTACTCCGATCGATTCCCCCCTCACTGCCTCCTTCGGACTGGGAGAATTGGGCAATCACCGCATCAAGATTGTCCATGCTCTTGATAAAATCTTCCATTTCCCGCTTCATGGAGCGGCTGAATTCTTCCGCCAGGTTCAGCCGGACATCCCGAACCACGATCTGCCCCAGGAGTTCCCGGTTCCGCAGTACCGCCCGAATTCGGGCCAGGACCTCGGAAAAATTATAGGGTTTGGTAATATAATCGTCGACCCCTAAATTAAAGCCCTCCACCTTGTCTTTCACATCATCCAGGGCGGAAAACATGATGATGGGAATCTCCCGAAAAGCGGGATCCTTCTTCAAGGTCTTGGTGACTTCCCAGCCGGATATCTTAGGCATAATATTATCGAGGATAATAAGATCAGGATAAAAATGCTTGACCTTCTCCAAAGCTTCCGCCCCATTCTCGGCTCTTTCAACGATGAATCCGAGTTTGGAAAGCATCAAATCGAAGAATTCAAGGTTGATCTGTTCATCGTCCACGATGAGAATCTTTTTACGGCCGCTCATCTTCCCCTCCTTGCCTATTTCTCTTTATTATACCCCTTCCAAGCCCCCCTATCAATACGATAATCCCCAGGACGGTAAAAATTTGAGCAAAAAAATCCCCCCACCGGGTATAGAGGGCAGCGCCCGTGACGACGGGGACTTCCACGGTCAGGCCGACCTCGGCAAAGGGCTCCGCCATGGCCAGAAGCCTGCCGCCGGGATCGATGCCGCAGGTCTGCCCTGAGGCGGTGGATCGGACCAGGGATCGGCGGTTTTCTACCGCCCGGAACACCGCCATGGCCATGTGCTGCATCTGGGCGGGGAGGCTCCCGGACCAGGCGTCGTTGGTGAGGTTCACGATGATTTCCGCCCCCGCTTTTACGAAGTCCCGGGAAATATACCCGAAGCTGTCCTCGAAGCAGATGGGTGTCGAGAATTTGAGGCCGTTGATCGAAAAAACCGTGACCTCCTCCCCCTTTTTCCAGAAATGGGTGTCGGCGTTTTTCAGGGCCTCGTAAACCCAGGGGAGCTGCTTTTCATAGGGGAAATACTCCGTGAAGGGCACCAGCCGGAGTTTGCGGTACTGATCCAGCAGCTTTCCCCGGTGAAACAGCAGGGCCCCGTTGTAATCGACCCGGTCCCAGACCCCCTGGGGGGTAATTTCCCGCCGGGCGTCGTCGTTCCCGATGATGAAGGGCACCTCCTGGTCCTTGAGGTAATCCAGGAGTTCCTTGACCAGGAGGTAAGATGCCTGGTCATCCCGGTAGGTCTGATGCCAGTAGATCCGGGGGACAAAGGCCGTTTCGGACCAGGCCACCAGATCCGGCTTGGGATCCGCCGCCAGGGCCTCGTCGGAGAGGCGCCTCAATACCCGGAAATTCTGCCGGTAGTCCTCAATATCACCCCGCCAGGGATCGGTGTTATGCTGGATCAGGGCTATCCGGGCGGTGGGGGCGGCGGGATAATCCCCCAGGGAAAAGGCGCCGTAGATCAGGGCCGACCCCAGGGCGGCGAGGTAGAGGAGGGCCGGCAGGCGTTCCCGGCGGAAGAATGCTCCCGGAGGGAGGGGGGCCGGTCCTGTCCGTCCGGGTTCCGCCCGCCGGGACAGGATACCCCGGAGGGCGGCGGCCATATAGGCCGAGGGAAAGACCACCAGGGCGGAAACCCCCCATACCCCGAAGATGCCGGCAATTTGGATCAGGGGAAGCATATACCATTGGGAATACCCCATGATGCCGTAGGGGTAGCCCAGAAAGCCCAGGGTCCTGAGGTACTCAAAGGCTATCCAGAGGATCCACTGGAGGATATACCCCCGCCGGGGAAAGAGGAGGATCGCCAGCCGGAGCAGGGGGAGGAAGAGGGCGAAGTAGGCCAGGTAGATCACCCCCACGATCAGCCCCGCCAGGGGATGGAAAACGCTGAGCCAATAGTTAAACAGGCCGTAGGCGGCGTAGCCGTAGAGGGCGCCGAAGAAGACCGCGGCCCCCAGGCTCAACCGGTAACTTAGCCAGAAAAGGGGGATAGCGGCGATCCAGGCAAGCAGGGAAATGCCCCGGGGGAAAAGCAGGTTGGGAAAGGAAGCGGCAAAGAGCAGGGCGGCAAGGAGAACCGCAACGAAGGACAGCAGGAAATGCGGGAACCGGCCTCGGGGGGCGTTCATAGCTCGCTGCCGTTGGTCTCGGAAGGCTCCGCTAAAGCCGGCAGATTCCACACATCCTGCTTTAACTCCCTGCCGGGCCTGAATGCGGCGATTCCGTGGGAAGTGACCGAAACCGGTTCGCCGGTCTTAGGGTTCCGCGCCTTTTGGCGGCCCTTTCTGATCCGGATTTCAAAGGTTCCAAAGCCCCGGATCTCAACGATCCGGGACTTTATAAGGGAATCCTTTATAATATCAAGAAACAGATCAACGATCTCACGAATTTCCTTGCGGTTCATTCCGGTTTTTTCATATAAAAAATCAATAATGTCCGCTTTCGTTGTTTTTTTACCTGCCATATCCCCATACCATGCAGGATCCGCCGCTTCCGGAGAGTCCTCCCCCACCGATCCGCTCCGGATTACTGGGCCGCCTTTAAAGAATTATAAAACCGCTGCATCCGCGACTTCTTTCGAGCCGCCGCGTTTTTCTTTATGATCCCCTTTCGGGCGGCGGTATCGAGCTTTTTTATCATATCTTTCAGAGCCGCTTCGGCCTCGCCGGCCTCTTTTTTCCTGACAAGGACCACGAATTTCTTCACGCTGGTCCGGACGGAACTCTTTACGGCCTTATTACGAAGACGCCGCTCCTCACTCTGTCGATGCCGTTTTTCGGCGGAACTGCTTTTACCTGCCAAAGGAAAACCCCCACAACAACAAATTTATAGCACCCTTCACCCAATTCTACGAATTTGGCCCTGTCAGGCTGCCCTTAATCACAAAAAACTTCCCCGCAACCGTACCGGAAGGAAAATCGGCATGTTGAGACAAGAACATATCCTCATTCCGCCGGGTTTCGGGGCACTCTTACAAAAAAATGTTCATAAGACCGTCTATTTCATAGACGGCAGCTATTTAAAATCCGAAGGACGCCGCTCGGTGCGCTTGCACTTCTCACATTCCGCGACATTTTTAACCTTTCCGGCCTCAAAAAGGGTCTTCATTTTAATTTCACCCCCGCAAGAACAGAAAAATTTCTGGGTCGAACTGGATGTACGGGCGTTTTTACTGGCCTGAGCCATGGCTAATCTCCTTGCCGTTTTCCGGTCTTTTGTATCAGATTCTACGGATATGACCGATCCTCAAAATCCCGAGGGTCCAACCTTTCCGTATACATCACCTTACTATGGACTGAGAAAGAATGTCAAGATACCGCATTGCGCCATAATTTTTCTAAGTGAAAAGGGGATGTGAGCCAAAATAAAAACAGAGCCCACATTATACCAAGGACGCGCTGAATGGAGGGCATCCACCTGGGCTTAGACATGAAAGACAAGAAAAAAATATGCGGGGAGCTTGCCCGGCGGTATCAGGGAGCAGCCTTCAAGGTACTTCCGGAGGACATCGGGGGTCTTTTCGACTGCTTATGCGGTCGGACCTGCGGTCCGCAGCTCCTCCCTATCTCCCTGCTCACTCCGAATTTGGTGCCTGGCACCAAAAATTGCATTTTTTTTCAATTTTTTTACAAAAAAACAAGATTTTTTTATGAAAGCGTGATATAGTATTCAGTAGGTTCTTGAAAGAGAGAACGATATATCCGGCCGCTTCCCGGCGGCCAAACCTATCGGGGTTTCTATAAAAAGAGGACCCCGGGGGCAGCGAAACCTGACAAGTATGAACTGCCACCGGGGTTGCGCTTTACGCAAAGTAATTCTAACCTATCCGGGTAATAATTACAAGCGTAAGGTCCTCTTTATTAAGTTCCGGCGCTGATCTGCGCCGGGGGCACCCGTGATCTGATCCTGGGGACACCTGGGATCAGATTGTGGGTGTATATATGGAAGGAGGGCGTGCGGTGAAACGGCGTCTTGTACTCGGACTTATCACTGCATCCATCGAATCGAAGATCCGCAGACTTTCAGTCCGCGCCCTCCCGTTCTCTCGGACCTCTGGTCGATGGACCTTTGGTCGATGGACCTTTGGTCGATGGACCTCTGGTCCACATTTACATGGGGAGTCCTCCGGGGGGGCTCGGACCTCTGGTCTGTGGACCAGAGGTCCGGCGGTCTATGACTCTGCCGCCGGACCGTTGGTCCGCGCCCTCCCGTCTTTTCG
>JAITRV010000330.1 GCA_031288215.1 Spirochaetaceae bacterium
TCTCCCTTGAACAGGGATGGCGGGAAATTACCACCGATCCCTTTTATACAACCCGGGATATTCCGGTGATTCCCCTGGTGAATCCCCTTTACAATCCCAACAACGGCGCGATCATCGGCACGGTACTCCTCGCGGCCTCCCCCGGCTTGATTACCGGCAAACTTGGGGGCTACCAGGCCCCTTCGGACACGGATCTCTACCTTGCCATCCGGGACAAATACTACCGTATCCGGGGAGACCAACTGATCCCCGTGGAATCCTCCTGGAAGGAATTGAGCCGCAGCGGGGAAGATGCTATCGGCGCCGGGACGGCGGTGATCACGGTCCGGCTTGGGGAGGGCCGCCGTACTCTGGTAAGCCGCCGTATCCGGGAGGGAATCACCCTGGCCCAGACCCTGCACCAGCTCAGGCCCTTCCCCGCGGAGGGCGCCTGGCCGGCCCTGGCCGCGGGAATCGCCCTCCTCCTCCTGCTCCTGGCCCTGCTCTGGTCCGGGATCAACCGGCAGGCCGGGGCGCTGGCCGCCCTCATGGAGGAGCGGATCGCCAGGGAAAAGAAGGCCCAGGACCTGGAATACCGCATGCTCCTGAGCCAGATTAACCCCCACTTTTTGTACAATACCCTTAACTCGATCAAATGGATGGCCTCGATCCAAAAGGCCTCGGGGATTGCCGAAATGATCACCGCCCTCTCCCGGCTTCTCAGGACCGTTACCAAGGACACCAGGAAGATCACTTCCTTAAGGGAAGAGATCGCCCTGCTTGAGGATTACCTGGTGATCCAAAAGTACCGCTACGGCGATTCGGTGATCTTTAAAAAGGAGATTGAAGACGAGACCCTTTTGGACACCCCCATCCCCCGGTTCAGCCTGCAGCCCCTGGCGGAGAACGCCATATTCCACGGCCTTGAACCTAAGGGAGGGGGCCTTATCACGGTGCGGGTGCGGGAGGATCCCGGCGACCCCGCAGTAACCCTGGTATCCCTGGAAGACGACGGGGTGGGCATGAACGCCGAAACCCTGGCGGGGATACGGGAGGCCGGGGGAGACGGGGTCTTCCGGGAACTGGGGATTCACAACGTGGATGAGAGGCTCCGCTACGCCGGCGCCGGAAGGCTCGGCATTAAAAGCGAGGAGGGCAAATACACCGTCATGACCATCTCCCTTAGCCGGGGGGCGGTCCATGATTAAAGTCCTCATCGCCGACGACGAACCCCTGGTCTGCGTGGGGCTTCAATCCATGATCCGCTGGGAAGACTACGGCATCGAGATCGCCGGCACCGCCCGGAACGGACAGCAGGCCCTGGAAATGATAGAACTCCGGCGGCCGGAAATCGTGATCTCCGATATCAAGATGCCCCTCAAATCGGGGCTGGAACTTGCCGAGGAATGTTCCAAAAAATACGGCCGCGTCCCCTTGTTCATCATCCTTACCAGTTTTGAGGAATTCGATTTTATCCGCCGGGCCCTTTCGGTCCAGGCGGTGGATTACCTTATCAAGATAGAGCTTTCCCCCGAATCCCTGGGGGCGGCGGTAACAAAGGCCCTGTCCATGCTCAGGGAGATCCGCCGGGCGGAGGGTGGGCCGGAGCAGGAAGCCGGGCAGGGCGCGGCCCGTTTGCGGGACGAGTTTTTCCGGGCCCTGTATCATCACCGGGTGGAAAGTCTTGAGTTTTTCCGCCAAAGCCGGGACAGCCTGGGCCTTGAACTTTTGGGGCCCGCCCTGACCGTGATAGCCGGGGAGGTCCTGGGGCCGGACGGGAAAGCGGCCGGCAGCTTCTTAAGCGCCGTGTGGATGCTGCGGGAGATGCTGGAAAAACTCTACCCCTGCTACGTTACTCCCCTGGAGGACGGGCGTTTTACCATCCTCTTTTGTCTTGAAGATGAGGACCCCGCCTTATTCCGCAAACGCTTCGAGGCGGGGCTGCTTAAGACCATAGGGATACTTCGGGATTATTTCAGCGTCCATGTCCGTATGGCCGCGGGGAAGCCCGTGGGTGATCCCCTGCGGCTTGATGAAAGCTACCGGTCGGCCTGCGGGGAACTGGAGGAGGCGGGAGGGGAAAATCCCCTGCGTTTCTTTGAGAAGTCCCTGCAGCGCCAAAACTACCAGCGGAACCTTGTGGCCAAGGTGGAAAAGTACATCGGCGAAAACCTGGACAAGCGGCTTAACCTGCCTGATGTGGCGGCGGAATTCAACCTGAGCCCCAACTATTTAAGCCGGCTCTTTACCCGTTACGCCGGGGAAGGTTTTGTGGAGTACATCACCGCCGCGAAGATCGCCGCCGCCAAAACCATGCTCCTTAAGGGGGAAGGCCCGGTGTATGAAATCGCCGAAAAGCTGGGCTACGAAAGCGCCTTTTATTTCAGCAAGGTTTTTAAGAAGCTGGAGGGAATCTCTCCCCGGGAATTCCTCCACCGCCACGAGATCGCGCCGTTGGACGCCCGCCAGGAAAACCCCGCGAATCATTGAGTGCGTTGACGGCAATAATGCGGGCCTCCCGGCGCTTGCGGAATTTTACTTCCCCGCCGCGGCCCTGACGCACAAACCGGATTTCCCCCGGGGCACAAATTCCACGCCGGTAAACCCCGCCCCGGTGAGGTATTTTTGAAATTCCGGTTGGGTGTAGGTTTTTAAGCCCAGTTTTTTAGTCCAGAACTGATAGGGCTCTTTTCCTTCCTCCGGTCTGTTCATTTCGTTGCAGATAAAAAAAACGCCCCCCGGTTTCAGCACCCGCCGGACTTCCAAAAGATCCTTGGCAAAATCCGGCCAGAAGTAGATCGTC
This sequence comes from Spirochaetaceae bacterium, assembly GCA_031288215.1. Classification (GTDB taxonomy): domain Bacteria; phylum Spirochaetota; class Spirochaetia; order Treponematales; family Breznakiellaceae; genus JAIRMO01. Next base: position 2,783 of record JAITRV010000330.1, read on the forward strand.
TCAAAGGCGGTAACCACATCAAAACTGTTGTCGGGCCAGGGGTTCTCCGACACGCTGCCCAGCCGTATTTCCGCCCTGCCTTCCCGGACCGCCCGCCGGTTCAGCCCCTTGGTTTTTTTCACGCAGATCTCCGAATAATCCAGGCCGCAGACCTTACCTTCCCCCGCCCGTTTCAGCATCCACGCCACATTTTTGCCGCCCCCGCAACCGATGTCCAGAATGTGGTCTCCCGGCCTAATGTTCAGGTGTTTCAGCCCCCACCGGGAAACCGGCCCGTGCCCCAGGTTCATCGTGGAAATTAAAAACCACCCGCCGGCCCCCCGGGGCTTGCGGAAATTTTTCCAAAAGTTCCCACCCATACCGTTTCCTCCTTACTGTTCACAGTTTGCTCGACGCCCTGAAGCTTTTCACCCATACTGGGGCCTTTTCACGCCCCTTCGTCCTCTATCCCATACTGGGGCCTTTTTTGGGGCTCCCGCTATGCCGCTCAATGGGGGTCAACACGCTTTCGCGTGTTGTTTTGAGCGTGCCCCTTTGTCCTTTATTTCGTACAGTAGCCTCTAATACGCCCCTTCGTCCTTTATTCCGTACTGTGGCCTCTTCTGGGGCTCCCACCGCGCTGCCTACTTTCTCTCAACACGCTTTCGCGTGCCTTGTTGGGTGCCCACTGTGCTGTCTGTATTTTCTCAACACGCGCACGCATGCCTTGTTGAGTGCCCGCCGTGCCGCTCGTTTTCTCTTAACACGCTGTCGCGTGCTGTTTTGGGCGTCCATTCGGCGCTGTGCGCCGCCAAAACGGTGACTGACACCCCCCAACACCGCCCCCGATAGGGGGGTAGCGCAAAAGCCGGAGGCTTTGGAGCGTAGGGGGGGCCAAAATAAACGCAACGGCTACGGAACAAAAAGCCCGGAAAGTGGCCCCCCCTCTTCCTTTCCTCATTGTTCCTTGTTCTTCGCTATCCCCCAGTTCATCGCGCCGGTGTACTGTTCCCACATGCGGCTGTAGCGGCCGCGGGCTTTCACCAGGGTGTCGTGGGCGCCCTCTTCTACCATGCGGCCCTTGTCGATCACCACGATCTTGTCCGCCCCCC
>JAITRV010000001.1 GCA_031288215.1 Spirochaetaceae bacterium
ATCACCCGTTATGGCATGCTAAACCTACGAGGAGTTGTACGGTGTATAAAAGTGTAGACCCCAAGGTGAGCTTCCCCAAACTGGAGGAGGAGATCCTCTCCTTCTGGGAAAAAAACGGCATATTCGAGAAATCTATCGCCCAACGGGAAGGGGCGGAAGAGTACGTGTTCTACGACGGCCCCCCCTTTGCTACGGGGATGCCCCATTTCGGGCATTTTGTCCCCAGTACCATCAAGGACATCATCCCCCGCTACCAAACCATGCGGGGAAAACGGGTGGAGCGCCGCTTCGGCTGGGACTGCCACGGCCTCCCCGTGGAGAACCTCATCGAACACGAACTGGGCCTCAATTCCAAAACCGACATCGAACGCTACGGGGTGGCGGCCTTCAACGACGCCTGCCGCGCCGCGGTCCTCCGCTATGTCCGGGAATGGCGGGATATCATCACCCGCCTGGGCCGCTGGGTGGACTTTGACCGGGACTACAAGACCATGGATGCCGGCTATATGGAAACCATCTGGTGGGTCATGGCCTCCCTCTGGAACCGGGGGCTCCTCTATGAGGGCCACTATATCCTGCCCTACTGCCCCCGCTGCGCCACGGTGCTCTCCAACCACGAACTCAACCTGGGGGGCTACCGGGACGTCCACGATCCGGCCATCACGGTCCGCTTCAAGGTACGCCCCTCCGGGGCTTCCGCCTCCGTAACGCCTCCGGCTTCACGGCTGGGGGATGCCCTCAACGACCGGACGTACCTGTTGGCTTGGACCACCACCCCCTGGACCCTGCCCTCCAACCTGGCCCTCACCGTGGGGCCGGACCTCGGCTATGTGGCGGTTCAGGACGGGGAAGACCGCTATATCCTGGCGGAGGCCCGGCTTGCGGCCTTCTACAAGAACGAGGGGGAATACCGCATCCTCCGGCGTTTCACGGGGGAAGACCTCCTGGGGCTGGAATACGAACCCCTTTTCCCCTACTTCGCCTCCGCCCGGGAACAGAACGCCTTCCGGGTCTACGGGGGGGACTTTGTCTCCACCGAGGACGGAACCGGCATCGTCCACACCGCCCCGGGCTTCGGGGAGGACGATCAGCGGGTTCTCAAGGGGACCGGGGTCCCCGTAATCTGCCCGGTGGACGAGGAATGCCGCTTCACCGGTGAGGTCGCCGATTACCGGGGCATCTTCGTGAAGGACGCGGATAAGGCCATCATGGAGCGGCTCAAGGCCGAGGGGAAGCTCGTCAAACGGGAGCAGATCCTCCACGCCTATCCCCACTGCTGGCGGTGCGGGAGTCCCCTGATCTACCGGGCGGTGGGGTCCTGGTTCGTCAGCGTGGAGAAGATCAAGGACGCGATGCTGGAGGCCAACAGCCGGATCACCTGGGTGCCGGAGCATATCAAGGCCGGCCGTTTCGGCAAGTGGCTGGAGGGAGCCCGGGACTGGGCCATCAGCCGCAGCCGCTACTGGGGGAACCCCCTGCCCATCTGGAAATGCCCGGACTGCGGCAAGACCATCTGCGTGGGAAGCCGGGCGGAACTGAAAGCCCTTTCCGGCCGGGAGCCGGAGGACCTTCACAAGCACTTCGTGGACGAGATCACCATCCCGTGTTCGGCAACGCCGAACAACCCGGCAACGCCGAACAGCTCGCCGCCGCCTGAAGGAACCTGTTCCGGCATCATGCGCCGGATTCCCGAAGTGCTGGACTGCTGGTTTGAATCCGGGGCCATGCCCTATGCCCAGAACCACTATCCCTTTGAAAACAAAGAGTTCTTCGAGGCCCATTTTCCCGCGGATTTCATCAACGAGGGGCTCGATCAGACCCGGGGCTGGTTTTACACCCTCACCGTGCTGGCGGCGGCCCTCTTCCAACGCCCCGCCTTCAAAAATTGCATCGTCAGCGGCCTGGTCCTGGCCTCCGACGGCAAGAAGATGAGCAAGAGCCTGCGGAACTACACCGATCCCTTGGAGGTGGTCAACACCTTCGGGGCCGACGCCCTGCGGCTGTTCCTGATCCATTCGGCGGTTGTAAAATCCGACGACCTCCGTTATTCCGACGAGGGGGTTCGGGAAGTGCTGAAGAGCATCATCATCCCCCTGTGGAGCGCCTACAGCTTCTTCGTCACCTACGCCAACATCGACGGGCTGAACCCCGCCGCCGCCCCGGATAAGCCCTCGAATCCCCTGGACCAGTGGATCCTCTCGGTGGCGGAAACCCTCGCCGAGCGGGTGAGGAACGCCCTGGACGCCTACGACCTCTCCCGGGCGGTGGACCCCATCATCGAATTCATCGATCTCCTCAATAACTGGTATATCCGCCGTTCCCGGCGGCGCTTCTGGCGATCCTCCGCATCAGGGAAGGATACGGACAAGACCGAAGCCTACGGGACCCTCTACGACGTGCTGAAAACCCTGATCACCGTGGCCGCCCCCTTCATGCCCTTTACCACCGACGCCATCTGGCAGAACCTCCGCGGGGAAGGGGAGGCCGAATCGGTCCACCTGGCGGACTTCCCCCTCCCCCGGGAGGAACGGCGGAACCGGGAACTGGAGTACAAGATGGCCGCGGTCCAGCACGCGGTTTCCATGGGCCGATCCCTCCGCTCCCAGTACAACCTCAAGGTCCGCCAGCCCCTCAAGGCGGTGGAACTGGTCACCCGGAACCTTGAGGAGAAGAAGGTGTTCCTTGAAATGGAAGACATTATCCGGGAGGAACTCAATGTCAAGAACGTGATCTTCCGGGATAACGAAGAAGACCTGGTCCTTTACGAGGCCAAGGCCAATTTCCGGGTCCTGGGGAAGGAACTGGGGAAGGAGATGAAGGCCGCCGCGGACCGGATCGCCGCCCTGAGCCAGTCGGAAATCCAGGGCCTCCTGGAGGGGGCGATCCTTTCCCTGGAACTTCCGGGGAGGGTCGTGGAGATCAGCGCGGAAAAGGTGGATATCCGGCGGATCGAAAAGGCGGGGCTGCGGGTCTTGAACGAGGGGACCCTCACCGTGGCCCTCCACACCGAGGTCAGCGAGGAACTCGCCCAGGAGGGGGATGTCCGGGATCTGATCCGGGGGGTACAGAACCTCCGAAAGGACCGGGGCCTGGAGGTATCCGACCGGATCCGCCTGCGGCTCTACGGGTCCGACCGGCTCAAGGCCGCCTGGGAAGCCTTTGCGGACTATGTGGCCGAGGAGACGCTGGCGGTTTCCGTGGAATGGGAGCAGACCGCGGGCCGGGAACTGGAAGCCGGGGATGAGGTCTGGGTTGTGGATCTTGAAAAGGCGTAACCGGTACGCCCTTCGGCAGCGTACGCATCTTCTTGCATCGGCCTCCCTGGTCGTGGCCCTCCTCGCCTCCTGCGCCACCGGCCCCCGGACCAGTCCCCCGCAGGGGGCTTCAAACCCGGCGGGGGACGTAAACCCCCAGGGCGCGGCGGGGGAATTTGCGGCCCTGGCCCCCGGGGCCCTGGCCTATATCGCCGTGGACGTGCGGCGGTCCCGGCCCATCCTGGACCGCCTCTCCCTGGGGGGCTTCAGCGGGCGGCAGGCGGCGGATCTCCTGGACAAGACCGATTCCGCGGCGGCCGCCGTCTATCCCCCGTTTTCCCCCCGGACCTTCCTCATCGCCGCCCGGGGCTCCTATCCCGCTTTTCGGGCGGCCCTTTCCTTTGCCCTGAGTTCCGCCTGGAAACGGACCCGTTCCCCCGAAGGAGGGTTCTACTGGCGGTCCTCCCTCCAGGGCCTGTCGGTGGCCCTGGACAAGCGCCGGGCCTTTGTCTCCGACGGGGACCCCTTCACCCTCCCCCCGGGGGCCGAGGCGCCGGAGCCCTACGGGGCCCTCCGCCGGGGGGCCCTGCTGGCGGGCTGGTCCGACTACGGGGGGACTTCCCTGAACCAATTTTTGGCATCGCTGGGCCTTCCCCTGCGGTTCCCCGCGGACCGGATCATCTTCGCGGTCCACGAGTTCCCCGCCGGCGGGGAACCGTGGGGCTACCAGGCGGCGCTACGGATCGAGACCCCCTCGGTAAGCCATGCCAAAGGGCTGACCGCGCTCTTTTCCCTGGCCCGGATCTTCCTGGCGAGGCTGCCCCCTGAGGCAGGGGAGGGGCCGCCGGGTCAGGAGGCCCCTTCGGATAGACCCCTGGGTTTGGAGGACCCCTTGGGTCTGGCGGGGGCCCTGGCTATGGAAGACCTTATGGGTCTGGCGGAGGCCCTTTTCGCCAATTCCCCGGTCCAGGACGGCCCGGCCCTGCTCGTCAGGACCGGGCCGCTGGATGCGGCGGGGATCGCTTTACTTTTTTCGATGTTATCGTTATACTCACCATATTCACCCTAAAAGGATTGTAGTATGCCGACGTATGAATATGAATGTAAAATTTGCGGATATTCGTTTGAAGCTTTTCAGCGCATGAGCGATGCGCCCCTGACCGATTGCCCCCAATGCGGCAAGGAAGTACGCCGCCTGATTAACGGCGGTTCCGGTATTATTTTTAAGGGCTCCGGTTTTTATGTTACCGACAAGAAGGCCGGCGGGGCCGGTTCTTTAGGCGGAGCCGGTTCTCCAGGCGGGGCCGGTACTTCAGGCGGGGCGGGTACTCCGGACGCCGCCAAAAAGCCGGATACGGAGGGAGGCGCCGGGGAAAAGACGGAGAAGGCCGGAGAGAAACCGGCGGCTTCACCCCGGGAGCCGGCATCGCCTCGGGATCCGGCCCCGCATAAGGATCCGGCCTCGCCCAGGAATTCGGCCCCGCCGACTGAAAAGAAAGCCGCGGGCTAGGCGGAACCGGTGAAAGGGCCTCCCGGACAGAGAACCCCTCGTTTTTTTTGTGAAAACTGCGGCGCCGAAGTGGGCCGGGATGTCAAGCACTGCCCCCGGTGCGGGCGGTATTTCGCCTCGGTCCGCTGTCCTGCCTGCGGTTTTGTGGGGGATGAGGGCGTCTTTAAGGGCGGGTGCCCCGTCTGCGGGTATTCCGCCCCCCCCGTAACGGGGTCTTCCCGCCCCGCCCCGCTCCCGGAAAAGGAGGCCCCGGGGGCCCTTCCCCTGTGGGTATACATCCTGGCCGGGGCGGTCCTGACGGCGGTTTTCGGCCTCCTGTTCTTCACCATGGTATAAGCCCCCGAAAAGGCAAAAAACCGCCTCACCGGCAATTTGGGGGGGACGTGCGAAGCGCGACAAACTCCCGGATAATTCCGCAAAAGCCGTCTTTCAAGCTAGTTTCTCCTCATCCGTCAGTGCCGAATCTGGTCCTGCCCGCTTGACCGTCCACGACCGTTTGGTGAGGGTCGAAAGGAAGCGCTCATCATGGCTTACCAGGAGCAGGGCCCCGGTGTATTCGGCCAGGGCCGCTTCCAAAAGGCCGGTGGAGACCATGTCCAGGTGATTGGTGGGTTCGTCCATGATGATAAGGGCGGGATCGTAAAAGATCCCCCGGGCGATCATCAGTTTTCGTATTTCCCCGGGGCTGGGTAAGGCCGATTTGAAGAGAAGCCGGGGATCGGAACCGAGCCGGGAAAAGCGGGAGAGGATCTCCCCCCGTAAATTTTCCTCCTCCCGAAGTACTGCGTCCAGGATATCCCGGCTTTCCGCCGCCTCGAGTTCCTGGGGCAGGTAAAGCAGGGGCGCGGAAATACGGGGGAGTATATGCCGAATAAGGGTGGATTTCCCCGAACCGTTGGGACCGGAGAGGGCGATCCGGTCATCGGGCCGTATGAGCAATTCAGGGAAAGAGAGATTCCGTCCCTCCCCCAGGGGGATACTCCCCGGATCAAGGAAAAGAAGGCGATCCCCCCGGGCCCGCTGTCCCTTCAGGGTGATGCCCCGCTTCCGTTCCTGGGGATTCGCGGCCTTTTCCCGCGCTTCTTCCACCTGCTCCACCCGGTTTTGCATCCGTTTGTACAAATTTGTCCCCACCGCGTCTTTGCCGGAAAGCCGGGCCAGGTTTATCTTTCCCCGGGTATCCCGGTCCTTGGGGTCTATCCGCCGTTTTGAAAGCCGGTTTCGGGAACCCTCCACCACCCGCCACCGCCTCGCGGCCTCCGCCGTAAGGCGATCCTCCTCCTCCGAAAGCTTTTTCCGCAGATTCCGCTGTTCCGTCCGTTCCCGGTCTTCCTCTGCCAGCCCCCGGGACACCCCGCCGGGCCGCGGGGTTACGGTCCCCTCCCGAAGGAAAAGGCAGTTCCCGCAGAGGCTGTCCAACAGGGCCCGGTCATGGCTCACCAGGAGGCCGATCCCCCGGTAGGCCGCCAGGGCGTCCCGTATCAGGGCAGCGGCTTCCCTATCAAGGTGATTGGTGGGTTCGTCCACCGCCAGCAGGGCGGGATTCCGCCAAAGGGCCGCAACCACCTGGAACCGTTTCCGTTCCCCGTGGCTCAAGGTCTCCCAGCGGTAGGGCCAATCGGCCTCTATCCCGAGGCTGTCCATAAGACGGCCCGCGGCGTTATCGGCGGCAAAAAAAAGATCCTCCCAGGATTCAGGGATTTTTTCGGTACGCTGGGGACAGTAAAGACTGTCCGCTATTCCCCGGATACTTCCCGCGCCGGGGGACAGAAGCCCCGCCGCCAGGAGGAGCAGGGTGGTTTTGCCCGCGCCGTTCTCCCCGGTAATGCCGGTCCAGCCCGGGGCAAGCTCAAAATTGATATTCTTCAACACCGGGTATAAGGAAGAAGGGTAGGAGAACTCAACGGAATTAAAGGATAAAAAAAGACGAGCCATGGGACCTCCACAGGGAACCCGTTCCCCGGAACCTATAGGTTCATTGCGGCATCCCCGGACAGGTAGATTTGACCGGGGATAAT
>JAITRV010000007.1 GCA_031288215.1 Spirochaetaceae bacterium
GTGGATGAGAAGGTTCGTAAAGGACTTCGTTTGATAATCTCACCCAGAGGCAGCTTGACGGAATTACTGCAAAGATCAATAATAGTCCCCGTAAGGCTTTAGGCTATCGGACGCCTAACGAGGTCTTTTCAGAGCGAAAATTTGCATTTCAGATTTGATTTGGCCGGATAAATGTCTTGGATAAATAGGATAAATATTTATAGAAGAAAGGTTGTATCATGGGTATTGACCTGGCAACAAACATTGCCTTTATCCTCAACGGCGAAGATTACGTGTGTGCTGTCGATTCGCCGATGCGCCTTATCGATCTGTTGCGGGACGGCTGCGGCATAAAAAGTGTGCGCGAGGGCTGCGGCGCGGGTGAATGCGGCGCGTGCACGGTGTTACTGGACGGCGCTCCGGTGTGTTCCTGTTTGGTCCCCGCCGTTCAAGTGCGGGGCCGCGCTATTACGACCATCGAGGGGCTGGAACAGGACGGCAAACTTGATGCGCTCCAGCAGGCGTTTATCGATAACGACGCCGCGCAGTGTGGTTTTTGTACCCCCGGTATGATACTCACCGCCAAGGCGCTGCTTGCAAAAAACCCGCATCCAACCGATGCCGATATACGCACCGCTATTGCCGGTAATATTTGCCGCTGTACCGGCTATATCCCGATTATCAAAGCGATTCAAGCCGCTGCCCGGGACAGGGAGTAACTATGAACACCCCGCACATGCCTGAGTCGTTGTCCGGCCTGCTTGTCCTGCTGGCCGGACACAACGGCCCCTGTGTCCTTGTTGCGGGCGGCACCGATGTACTGGCAAAGCTCAGCCGCGGTATTACTCATGATCCTCAGATAAATCCTTCCATAATAGACATCTCCCGGGTGAACGAAATGCGCGGTATCGCCCTGCGTGATGACACGCTCCGCATCGGGGCGCTGGAAACCATGACGGCGATTGCGGAAAACGCGCTGGTGATAAAGTACGCGGCGTGTCTCGCAACAGCGGCGGCGTGCCTTGGCTCGTGGCAGATACGGAACCGCGCGACTATCGGCGGGAACATCGCCAACGCTTCCCCCGCCGCCGACACCCCGCCCGCGCTTGCCGCGCTGGACGCCCTGGCGTTGGCGGTATCGCCCCGCGGCTCCCGTGAAGTACCGGTGAGCGGCGCCTTTGCCGCGGCGAACCGCAGCGTGTTGGAGAAGGACGAAGTAATTGCCGAACTGTGTATCCCGCTGACGCCCCGACGTATCTCCGCGTTCGGTAAGATTGGTTCCCGCAGGGAGGTAAGTATCGCGCGCTTGAATCTCGCCGTGGCGATTAGCGCCGAAACACTGTCCCCGGCATCTGCCCGTGTCTTTGCCGGCACCCTGGGGAAAGCCGTGCTGCGCTGCCCCGGGGCGGAGGCGGCATTACAGGGGCCGGAGTCCCTCGACAGTGTTCGTGACGCCTTTTGCGCGGCCCTGGCCGATGCCGTTGAAAACGCGATCCCCGGACGCTCAACGCTGCCGTACAAGCGTTCGGCAATACAGGCGTTGGGTGAAGATGTGCTGGCCATGCTCGACAGGGCGATACGCCCGCCCGCGGAGGCGCCCAATGGGTGAGTTCCGGTATATCGGCAAAAATCTGCCCCGGGCCGACGCGTGGGATAAGGTGCGGGGCGCCTATGCTTACCTTGCCGACACGCTCCCCGGAGGTGTGCTGCACGGATCGATACTGTTTAGCCCCCATGCACACGCCCTTGTAACGGACATCGACACGTCGGCGGCGGAAGCGCTCCCGGGCGTCACGGTGCTTACCTGCAAAGACGCTCCTGAAACGCGCTACAACAGCGGCGAATGGTTTCCCGGTCAAAACGACCACCCTGACGAAACCGTGTTGACCGGACATGCGCGGCACGTGGGCGACCGGGTCGCCCTTGTTCTGGCGCGGGACGCGAAGACGGCGCTTGAGGCGCGGAAACGTGTGGTTGTGACGTACAGGAAATTGCCCGCCCTTACGGACATGGAAGAAGCGGAACGCGGCGCGGCGGCGCTCCACGATGACGGCCTGTCGTCCTTTCCGGGACGCATCGAGTATGGTGACACCGGCGCGGCGTTTGCCAATGCGGCGTATATTGAACGCGATACCATTACGACGCCCAAGATCCACCACGCCGCGATGGAACCCCACGCGGTACTGGCGATACCCCGTCCCGAAGGGGTACTTGAAATACAAAGCCCCTGCCAAATCGTATTCGGCGTACAGCACGCTGTGGCCGCGGTTGTCCCGCTGCCGCTCGCGAAAATCAGGATCGTCAAGGTGCCCATGGGCGGCTCTTTCGGGGCAAAGCAGGAAGTCGTATTTGAACCCCTGTGCGCGTGGGCGGCGTACCGTATGAAACGCGCCGTCTTTATCAACACCACCCGCGAGGAAACAATGCTTGCCACCCGTACCCGCGCCGCAACGGAAGGCATCGTGGAAACCGCGCTGGACGCCAGGGGGCGCATCACGGCCCGGCGCTTCGATATACGGATGGACGCCGGCGCATACCTGTCGGGCTCCAAAAAAGTGATGATGGCCATGGGCAAAAAAGTACCGCGCCTCTACCACATACCGAACCTCATCTTTGCCGCCCGCGCGATACGCACCTCAACAACCCCTGCCGGCGCGTGCCGGGGTTACGGCTCGCCGCAAATACACGCGATCACCGAAATCCATACCGACCTCCTCTGCCGCCGCCTCGGGATCGACCCCGTGGCGTTTCGCCGGGACAACCTCGTCCGCCCTTTCGACGAGGACCCCTCAGGCGGCGCGAACATCGGCAATGCGCGCATACTCGACTGCCTCGAACAGGGAGTTGCCGCGTTCGGCTGGGAGGCGCTCAAAACACCGGCGTCCATCCACGGCGGGCGCTATCGCCGAGGCGCGGGGTTTGCGCTTGCCACACACGGTAACGGCTACTACAAGACCATCTACCACGATGTGTCCTGTATGTCGATGCGCCTGACGGAAGACGGCTCAGTGGTGCTACGCGCGGGGGTGCACGAAATGGGCGCCGCCGCAACCTCGGCAATGGCGCAGATCGTCGCCGAAGTTACCGGCATTACCCCTGACCGTATCACGGTCAGCGAAGGCGACACGCAGTTCGGCGGCTACGATATCGGCTGCCAGGCAAGCCGGGGTATCTTCATCATAGGCGAATGCGCCCGGCTCTGCGCGGTAAAGGCGGTAGAAATGCTGTGCGCGGAAACGTCGCGGCTCCTGAACGCTCCGGTAACGCACGACGCGCGGGACGGGGGCACGCTCCGCGGGGGAGACACGGCGATACCCCTCGGCGAAGCGGTGCGCCTCATCGAAATGAAAAACCGTACGGCAATCGAGGTATTCGTACAGCATCAGGGTGATCGCAATCCGGCGTCATACGGGGCGCACTTTGCGGATGTGACGGTGGACACCATGACAGGGTTGGTGCGGGTCAATAAATACCTTGCCGTGCACGATATCGGGCAGGCGATAGGGCGCAATTTTGTTGAGGGGCAAATATACGGCGGCGTACAAATGGGTATCGGCATGGCGCTCACCGAGGAACTGGTGTTTGACGCGCAGGGCAACCCCGGTATGCGCAACTTTGACAAGTATCACCTCGTCAACGCTCCCGACATGCCCGCCGTGGACATCCTGCTCATCGAAAAAGGAGAAGAAGGCGGGCCCTTCGGCGCGAAGAGCATAGGAGAAATCGCCACCGTCCCCGCCGCCCCAGCGATTGTAAACGCCGTAAACCGCGCACTGGACACCGCGATGACGCGCCTCCCGCTCACGCCGGCGCGCATCGTCGAGGCATATAACGCGCCGCGCGCGCAAAGAGATACATAGACACAATATAGAAACAAAGGAAGTGAGGTGAACAGTATGATTGTATTAGACGGAAACGGCTTGGATATTGAAACGCTACGGAAAATCGCGGTTGACCGCGCCGAAGTGTCCATAGCGGAGGACGGGGAAGCGCGGCTTAAGGAGTCGCGGCAGCTGGTATACGATCTGGTTGAGCGGAATGTGCCGGTGTACGGCTTTAATACCGGCGTCGGCTGGAACAAGGATCGCCATATTGCGGCGGATTACTTCAAGCAATACAACGAAAACCTGATACATTCCCACACCCTTGGTGTGGGGCCGGAAGCATCGGAGGAAGAGGTGCGCGCGGCCATGGCGGTGCGGCTCAACTGCCTGCTGCGGGGCAACACCGGTATCCAGCCGGAAATCGCCCGCCGCTACGCGGAGTTTTTGAACCTGCATCTGCACCCGGTGGTACCGGAGCGCGGCTCTGTCGGCGAAGGAGACATAGCGATACTATCGCACATCGGGCTTGCCATGATCGGCGAGGGCGACGTGCATTACCGCGGCGAGCGCATGACCAGCGCCGAAGCGCATAAGCGCGCCGGTCTCCGGTTCGTGACCCTTGGCCCCAAGGACGGGCTTGCCATCGTCAGCTCCAACGCCTTCGGCATAGGGCAGGGCGCGCTGGTACTCGCGGACCTGGCGGCGCTCGTGGACCAGGCCGACCTCATCTACGCCGTGTCCCTGGAAGGACTCAACGGCAACACCTCGCCGCTGGACCCGAAGGTACACGAAGCGCGCCGCCTCCCCGGGCAAACCGCCAGCGCCGCCCTGGTAAGCCGCTACCTCAAAGGCAGCGCCGTCTACGACCCGAATCCGGACAAGCCCGTGCAGGACCCGATTTGTTTCCGCAGCGGCGCGTATATCCATGGGGCGCTCCGTGACGCACTGGCCTTCGCCGAGTCCTACGCGCTCTTACAAATGAACAGTTCCGACGATAACCCCTGCCTGCTCCTTGAGGATCGGCGCATCATCTCGTGTTCCAACTTCGAGTGTACCACCATCACCGCCGCGTTTGAAATGCTCGGCATCGTGTTGAGCCACGTGTCGCGCCTGTCGTGTTACCGCATGCACAAGCTCGGTATGCCGGCGTTTACCGGTCTGCCCCGTTTTCTCACCCCCGAGGAAACCCACGTGCACGCTTTCGGCGCGCTGCAGAAACCCTACACCCTGCTTGACACCGAAATCCGCCATCTGTCCAACCCCTCCAGCGTAGACTATATGGCGGTGGCGGGCGAAATAGAAGACCACGCGAATAACCTGCCCCACGTTGTTCAGCGCATACGCAAAATCAGCGACAACTTAAAATACATACTCGGTATGGAAATGATGCACGCCGCCCAGGCAATAACGCTGCGCATACAGCAAACGCCGGATCTGCGCCTCGGCGCGGCCACCCAAGCGGCATACGATGCCTACCGCGCCGTTGTCCCCTGGTATGACAGGGATCGCAACCTGTCGCGGGACATTGAGGCATCATATCAACTGGTTTTAAGCGGACGTCTGCTGGACGCCGCTAAAAAATTAATATAGGATGGCCGTTTGATCAGCGGCGTCCGAGAAGGAGAAGATGTATGTCAAAGGAAACAGAATCGCTCAAGAAAGAGATTCGCTGGGAAGTGTTTATTCCCGCGTTTGTCATCATCGCGGTTGTGGCGGTGATCGGGCTCGTAAACAAAGACGCCCTCACCTCCGGTTCCAACAAGTTCTTTTTTTGGTCCCTGGACACCTTCGGCTGGCTGTACCAAATCGCCGTCATGGCGGCGCTGGTCATCGTCACCATCGTGACCTTTTCCAAGATCGGTAATATTCGAATCGGCGGTAAAGACGCCAAACCGAAGTACGGCTTTTGGACGTGGTTTGCCATGGCGCTCACCGGCGGTATCGCAACCGGCATCGTTACCTGGGGCGTCAATGAACCGCTGATTTATTTCGGTAATGTGTGGGGTGAACTGGATGGACTCGGCATTGAAGCGAACACCACCAAAGCCGCGATATTTGCCATGGGCAGATCGTTCTACAACTGGACGTTTATACCCTATGCCATCTATGCGCTGGTGGGGCTCCTGGTGGCCTATATCTACTTTCACAAAAAAGACGCGTTGAACGTGACGGTCACGCTCAAGCCCCTGTTCGGTAACAAAATCACCAAGACCGGGTTCTCGGCGGTCATCGACACCCTGTCAATGCTGGCGCTGATCATCGGCCTTATCACGGGAGTAACCATGTGTATCACCCTGGTTATGTCCGGCCTGCGCGGCGCATACGGTGTGCAGGACAATATGCCGCTGTTTATCGGCCTGGGGGTGTTTATCGTCGCCGTGTTTACCTTTTCAACCTCCACCGGTATGGGCAAGGGGCTCAAGATCCTGGGCAACATAAACGCGTGGTTCTACTACGCCATAATGGCGCTGCTGCTGCTTTCAGGTCCGACGCTGTACATACTCCGCATCAGTACTGCGGGTATCGCCGAGTGGCTGCATAACTTTTTTCTCTGGGGGTTTGACCCCATCGACATCGGCGGCGAAGCGCTGACCCGCTCGTGGACATTGTTCGACTGGGCGTTCTGGGTGGGCTATGCGCCGGTGACCGGTATCTTCCTGGCCATGCTCTCCTACGGCAGAACCGTCCGGGAGTATATGATTGTCAACTGGATACTGCCGTCGGTATTCGGTATTATTTGGTTTGGCATTTGGGGCGGCAGCGCCCTGCATATGCAAATCTCGGGCCAGGCGGATCTGGTCGGCGCGATTAACAGCGGCGGTGCGATTATGGCGCTGTGGGAATTTCTCAAACACCTGCCCTTCGGCCTTGGGCACATCATCATTCCCGTCAACATATTCATCATCCTCATCTCGTTCATCACCAACGCCGATGCAACGCTGACCAATATCGGATCAATGTGCGTCCGGGACGTGCCCATCGGCACCGAGCCTCCGGTAAAAGTAAAGATAGTGTGGGGTGTCGGCGTGGGTATCATCGCGATTATCATGGCGGCATTCGGCGGCGGCGCGCAGGGTGTGGACGGTGTCAAAGCGCTGGCCGCGGCGGCGGGTTTTGTTGTACTGTTTATTTTCGTATTGCAAGTCATCTCTTTCATCAAGGCGTTCTTCATCGATAAATTTGTCGAATGAACGCATAACAAGATTACTGCGGTGGATCCGGTGGGTTCCCCGTTTGCCCTGTTCGGAAACGAATTTTCGAACAGGGTTACTATTATTTATAAGGAAAGCATCATGTACAAAGCCGGAAAAATTAAAAACGTTGTGCTCGGCGGCACACTGTCGATTGATCAACTGGTCGCGGTTGCGCGGTGCCGTGCGCCGGTGTCGTTTGACGGGGCGTATAAGGATCGGGTAAACGCGGGACGCGCGCTGGTGGAACAATTCGTGCGGGAAAACCGCCGGGTCTACGGCGTTACCACCGGAGTCGGCGAAAACGTCGACCGCGTCATTCCCGAAGCGGAAGCCGCAATCTATCAGGAAAAGATGATTCTTACCCACTGCACCACGGTGGGCGAACCACTGGACGAAGAGGGAGTACGCGCGGTGATGTTCATGATGCTTGCCAACATCGGTACCGGCTATTCCGGCGCCCGGCTTGCGGTGCTGGAACTGATCGCGGAAGCGCTCAACCGAGGCTTGTACCCCTGGGCGCCCGCGCACGGCTCTGTGGGCTATCTGGGCGTTGAGGCGCACATTGCGCTGGTATTCCTGGGCAAGGGCAGGGCCTATGTCAACGGGGCGCTGGTGTCCGGCGCGGAGGCGCTCAAGGCGGCAGGCCTGTCTCCGGTGACGTTGGGCTACAAAGAGGGCCTGTGCCTGATCAGCGGCGGGACATCGGCGACGGCACTGGCGGCGCTTGCCGAATACGACATGCTGAACGCCCTGATCGCCGCCGACGCGGTTTCCGCGATCACCCTTGAGGCGCTACGGGGTAATTTGGAAGCGTTTGACGAGCGCGTGATGTCCGTCAAAAAGCAGTGTGCGCAGTGGAAGAGCGCGGATCAGGTGCGCCGGCTGCTGGAGGACAGCGGTATACTACGCGATGCCGGCGGGCAGAACCTGCAGGACGCACTATCCCTGCGCTGCATCCCCCAGGCGCACGGCGCGGCGCGGAAGACCGTCATGGACGCTTTGGTGTCCATTGAAAATGAAATCAATTCCTGCGACGATAACCCGGTTATCCACCCCAGCGGCGTTGCCCTGAGCGCCTGCAATGCCGACGCGGGTTTTGTCGGCCTGGCATCGGACGCGCTCTGTACGGCGGCGTGTTATTTGGCGAAGATCGCCGAGCGCCGTACCGACCGCCTGGTCAATGAGCATGTCAGCGGCTTAAGCGCCTTCCTTTCGCCGGACCCCGGCTCTAACAGCGGCTATATGATTGTGCAATACTCGTCCGCGGGACTTTTGGCGGAAATGCGGGTACTGGCGCATCCGGCCTCGATTGACTCGGTGCCTACCTGCGCCTTTCAGGAAGACTACGTAAGTATGGGCTACGGCGCGGCGTTAAAGGCGCGGGACGCAGCGCGGCTGCTGGAATACGTGCTGGGCAACGAGCTGCTGGCCGCAACCCAGGCCCTGGAACTGGGGGCCAAGGGGATGTCCCCCGCGCGGTTTAGCCGCGACGCCCTTGCGGCGGTACGGGAGCGGGCGCCCTTTATGGAGGCCGACCACTACGTTTCCGCCGATATGGAGTGGTCCCGGGAGTTGGTGCACAGCGGCCGTGTACGGCAGCTTGCCGAAACGTGTATCGGCCCCATGGATTAACAGGCGTTGCGCCCCCCTCTTGAAAAGCGCCTCTCTTTTGTGATAAGATATCCCATCTTATTCTCATCCTAAAGAGGTGATATTATGAAGCGGTTCCTATCCCTGCTGCTTGCGGGGGCTGCCCTGTGTTCCCTGGCCGGCTGCGGCAAGAAGTACAAGGACCTGAGCGCCATTCAGAAAAAAGGGGAGATCGTCATGTTTACCGATGCCCGCTGGGCGCCCTTTGAGTATGTCGGCGAGGCGGGTAAAGAAGAAGGGGTGGATGTCGATATTGCCCGGGCCATTGCCGAAGACTTAAATGTCGGCCTGCGGATCATCAACGCCGATTTTGACGGCTTTTCCCTGGCCGTGCAGAACGGGCAGGCCGATATAGCTATCGCCGCCATTACCATCACCGCGGAACGGGCGGAAACCCTGGATTTTTCCATCCCCTACACCAATAGCTGCCAGTATATCCTGAAACAGGAGGCCGACACCGCCCTGCGGTCCCTGAACGACCTGGCGGGCCTCAGGGTGGGGGTGCATTTGGGCACCACCGGGGATTTCCTGGTTTCGGAGCAGATTACCGGCGGCGTGCTGGCCGGGACCGGCGCGGAGGTGGTGCAGTACAAGTCCCTCCAGGAAGCCGCCCTGGCCCTGATGAAGGGGGACCTGGGGGCCCTGGTCTGCGACGACCTCCTGGCCAAAAACCTCGCCGCGGTCAACCGGGGGCTCACCTGTTTTGAGGCCCGGTTTGCCGACGGCACCATCACAGAGGAATTTTACGGCGTCGCGGTAGCCAAGGGGAATACCGCCCTCTTGGAAGCCGTCAACGCCTCCCTGAAAAAACAGATGGAAAACGGGAGTATCGCCCGGAGCCTGGATTACCATATTATGAATTCGAGCCTCATAGAGGAATGACGGGGAGGAATGACGGATGGAGGATCGATAAATGGGGATCGCTCGATGAGGATCGGTAGATGGGCATCCTGGGGGGAATAGCCGGTTTTTTTACGGCCCTGCTGTCCTACGGTATCCGGCAGTTCACCCGTACCTTTATCGAACAGAAGCGGTATCTCCTCTTTATCGAGGGCCTGCGCAACACCCTCTTTATCTCGGCGGCGGCGGCCCTGATCGGCGTCGTTATCGGGGTACTGGTGGCCACCGTCAAGGTCTATTACCGCCAGACCGGCCGCTTCCGGCTCTTGGACCGGCTTTTCGCCGCCTATGTGGCGCTGATCCGGGGGACCCCGATGGCGGTGCAGCTTCTCATCATGGCCTATATCGTCATCCCCTCCAACAACTACGTGATGATCGCCTGTATTGCCTTCGGCCTCAACTCCGGGGCCTATGTGTCCGAGGTGATCCGCGCCGGCATCGGGGCGGTGGACTCCGGCCAAATGGAGGCGGCCCTGTCCCTGGGGCTCCCCCGGAGCATTGCCATGCGCCGGGTCATCCTGCCCCAGGCGGTGAAGAACATCCTCCCCGCCCTCTGCAACGAGTTCATCGCGATCATCAAGGAAACCTCCATCGTGGGGCTCATCGCCATCGTCGATCTGACCCGGGCGTCGGATATCGTGCGGAGCCGCACCGCCGAAGCCTACTTCCCCCTCCTCTCCATCGCCCTGGTGTATTTCCTGCTGGTGGCGGGACTGGCCCGGCTGACCGGGCTTCTGGAAAAAAGGCTGGCCCGCGGTGATAGAAGTTAAGGGCCTTCACAAGCGTTTCGGGGACAATCACGTCCTGCGGGGACTCGACGAAAAAATCGCCCGGGGCGAGAAGGTCGCCATCGTGGGCCCCTCGGGTTCGGGGAAAAGCACCTTCCTGCGCTGCCTCAACCTGCTGGAAAAGCCCGACGCCGGGGAAGTCTGGTTTGACGGCCGGCAGGTCACCGCCGAATCCGCCGCGGGGATCAGGGCCCTCCGCTGCCGCATGGGCATGGTGTTCCAGCACTTCAACCTCTTTCCCCACCTGAGCATCCTGGACAACATCACCCTGGCCCCCACGGAACTGAAGCTCCACAGCCGGGAGGCGGCGGAGCGGGACGCCCGGCGGCTCCTGGAACGGATCGGCCTCTCGGATAAGGCGGAAACTTACCCCGCCATGCTCTCCGGGGGCCAGAAGCAGCGGGTCGCCATCGTGCGGGCTTTGGCCATGAACCCCGGCGTGATGCTCTTTGACGAGCCCACCAGCGCCCTGGACCCGGAAATGGTGGGGGAGGTGCTGGATCTGATCCGGCTTCTTGCGGAGGAGGGGATGACCATGATCATCGTGACCCACGAGATGGGCTTTGCCCGGGAAGTGGCCACCCGGGTCCTCTTCATGGACGAGGGGCTTGTCCGGGAACAGGGCAGCCCCGCCGCGTTCTTCGGGAACCCCCAAAACCCCCGGCTGCAAAGTTTTCTTTCCAAAGTATTGTAGGAGAATCGTATGTTCAAACACGCAATCGTCAGGACCCCCGGCACGACCTTGACCCGGGGCATCACCGGCCACCCGGAACTGGGCGCGCCGGACTATGAGCGGGCCCTGGCCCAGCACGGGGCCTATATCCGGGCCCTGGAAAGCCTCGCCGTGGAGGTGGCCGTCCTCCCCCCCCTGGAGGAATACCCGGACAGTTGTTTTGTGGAAGACACGGCGGTCCTCGGCGAAACCTGGGCGGTGATCACCTGTCCCGGCGCCCCCAGCCGGAAGGGGGAGGCGGAGGCGATCCTCCCGGCAATCCGGGAATTCTACCCCGAGGCCCGCATCCACCGGATCACCGCGCCGGGTACCCTGGAGGGCGGGGACGTGATGCGGGTGGAAGACACCTTCTATGTGGGCCGCTCCGCCCGCACCAACGACGAGGGGATACGCCGGTTTCAGGACATCCTCAAGCCCTACGGCTGCCGGGTGGTCCCGGTGGCCCTCCGGGAAGTGCTGCACCTGAAAACCGGGATCAACTACCTTTCCGGCCGGCGCGTCCTGGTTTCCGGGGAATTCACCGGCCATCCGGACTTCGCCGGCTTTGAACGGATACCGGTCCCCCCCCAGGAGGGCTACGCCGCCAACTGCCTCTGGGTGAACGGCAGCGTCCTCGTCCCCGCGGGCTTCCCCCAAACCGAAGGGGCCCTGCGGGCCCTGGGATATCCGGTGCTGCCGGTGGATACCTCCGAATACCGGAAGATCGACGGGGGGTTAAGCTGCCTCTCCCTCCGGTTTTGAAGGATCGGCCGCCGGGGTCCCGCAGGAGGTCGCGTAAACCTGAAGTTTTGAGCGGTTCCCCCTACAAAAGGCCCTTCAGGATGCCGAAATTAAGAGGGAAGGGCGGGTTCCGGTAACGATTTCCGGCGTTGGCGCCTGAGAAACGGGCCGGATGTGATAAAAGAACGTCCGATGGATTTACAAAGCATGAAAGATAGGTGTACTATATATTATAATTGTACTATACTAAAGTATGATGGACTATTGCGGTCCGGTGTAGCGGAGGAACGAGGCCATGTCGGATAATGACGATATTGATCTGAGCGGTGAGGATTCCGCCGGGTCGGAGGGCGCCGCAAAAAAGAAGCCCTCCGGTTTAGCCGGATTATTGCCGAATTTACTCAAATTTGTGGCCATCGGGCTGGGGGCGATCATTTTTATCATTACCGTGGTGGTGATCACCGTCAGGATCATCGGAGCCGGGGGTAAATCCCAGACGGTGGTGACGGACCCCAACTCCCCCTATATCGGGAAGCGGGTGGACTATTCGATGTTCACCGCCATCGGGATCGTGCGGACCCGGACCAGGGACGTGACCCCCAGCGCGGTGGTGGTGGACATGGTTATCGGGTATAATCTGAACGATTCCGCCGCGGCCACGGAATTGACCAGCCGGCTCTACCAGCTCCGGGATTTTGTCCGGAGCTATTTCAGCAGCAAATATGCCCAGGAGTTGCAGCCCGAAAACGAGCCCCAGATTAAACAGGAGATCATTGAATACTTGAACAACCGGGTACTTGACATAGCGAAAGTCAGAATGATTTTGTTTAATCAGCTGGATGTGATGGAAATGTGATTTCCCGGCCGGCAGGCCGGCGCCGTCCCCTCATGCCGGGAGGAAGGAGGTACGGGGCGAAACCTCGATGTTCGCCCCCGGCGGTTCTTTTGAAACGCCGTATTTTGGAGAAGAGGAAATTTTTATTCGATGACCGAAGTTCTGTCTCAGGATGAAATTGATCAACTACTTACCGCGATAAACGCCGGAGATACGGAACCAACGGATATCAGATCCGCCGCGGATACCCGGAAGATAAAGATCTATGATTTCAAACGGCCCGATAAATTCTCCAAGGAACAGATCCGGACGGTCTCGATCATGCACGAAACCTTTGCCCGGTTGACCACCACCAGCCTTTCCGCCAACCTCCGCAGCATGGTCCACGTCCATGTGGCCTCGGTGGATCAGCTCACCTATGAGGAATTTATCCGCTCCATCCCCACCCCCACGACCCTGGCGATCATCAACATGGACCCCCTCAAGGGAAACGCCATCCTGGAGATTGACCCGGCGGTAACCTTTTCCATCATCGACCGCCTTTTCGGCGGCACCGGGGAGAGCACCAAGTCCCAGCATGAACTCACCGATATTGAGCAGTCCGTCATGGAGGGGATCATCGTCCGGATCCTGGGAAATATGCGGGAAGCCTGGGCCACGGTGATCGACCTCCGGCCCCGATTAGGTCAAATCGACACAAATCCCCAGTTCGCCCAGATCGTGCCCCCCACGGAGATGGTGATCCTGGTAACCCTGGAAACCAAGGTGGGAGACGTGGAGGGGATGATGAATTTCTGCATCCCCTACCTGACCATCGAGCCGATCATCGGCAAACTCTCCGCCCAGTTCTGGTATTCCTCGGTGCGCCGGAATACCACCACGGAGAACCTCAACGTCCTCAAGGAGAAACTCTCCACGGTGGATATCAACGTGGTGGCGGAGATCGGGAGGATCCAGATCCCCGTTCGGGATGTCCTTTCCCTGCGGGTGGGGGACGTGGTCCGGCTCTACAATGTCCGGGTGGGGGACACCTTCTCCCTGAATATCGGCAGCAAGAAGAAATTCCTGTGCCGGCCCGGGGTGATCGGCAAGAAGATAGCGGTACAGATATTAAAGAAAACGGCGGAGCTTGAGCAGGAAGAATTCGAAGAGCTTGCGTCTGAAGGAGAGGAAGTATTATGAGCGACGGCGCTCTTTCGCAGGATGAAATAGATGCTCTGTTGGCGGGGGTAGATTCCTCCGGTTCCGGGGGGGCGGCGGCCGCCGCCCCGGAACCCTCCGGCGGTTCCGAGGAGGATCGCCGGGCCCTGCAGGACTTTTTTGCCGGTACCGTGGGGTCCCTGTCCTCCAACCTCTCCACCATGACCGGCGCCGATGTCTCGATCCGGGGGCCCCAGGTGGAATTCTCCAACCGGGACGCCTTCCTCCGGCAGCTCCCCGACATGGTTACCGCGGTAAAGGCGGACTTTAACTCGGGCTTCCCCGGGGAACATTCCTTCATTATCTCCGAGGATACCGCCAAGAGCATCGCCAGCCTCATGAACAAAGAGGAAAACATCCAGTTGGACGAGATGGCCATGTCGGTGATCGGCGAGGTGGTCTCCCAGATGGTGGGAACCCAGATTACCGCCCTCACCCAAAAGACGGGAAACAAGTCCATCGCCTCCATGTCCCCGGAGGCCGCCAATGTGCCCAAGGCGGTGGCCGCCATGCCCGGCGGCGCCTTTATCGCCGCCGCCTACCAGCTTAACCTGGGGGACGGATCGAACCGCCAAATCTGGGAAATCCTCGGCTCCTCCGTTTCCGCGGACATTGCCCGGGCCTTAAAGGGCCCCGCGGCGGCGCCGCCGCCGTCCCCCGCCGCCATGCCCTCCTTTGGGGGGGCCGCCATCCCCTCCGGGGGAGCGCTGCCCGGTATGGGCGGCGGGCCGCTGTCCGGCATGGGGGGCATGAACATACCCCCCATGGGACAGCCCACCAATGTCCAGTCGATCCAGTTCCCCAGCCTGATCCCCCAGCTTACGACCCAGGAGCAGGGCAATATCAGCCTCCTCATGGATGTCTACATGGAGATGACCGTGGAATTGGGCCGTACCCGGAAACTGATCAAGGAAATCCTGGGAATGGGGGAGGGGACCATCATAGAGCTGGACAAACTCGCCGGGGAACCGGTGGATATCCTGGTGAACCACAAGCTCATTGCCAAGGGGGAAGTGGTGGTGATCGACGAAAATTTCGGCGTTCGGGTCACAGAAATCGTTTCCCCTATGGAAAGAATGAACGATTTGAGTTAGAATATGAAATAACGGCGAATTTTTTTGCCGGGTCTGATCCGGCATGTCAGCGGATTCCTGGATATCGGAATTGTTGGATATTCGGATCTGAAAGATCAGTTGGTACTTGGGAGGGGAAAACTGAATCGTATAGGTATTTTTACGGCCCTCATGGTCATCGTCTTCTCACTCGGCCGGCCGGCCGGCGTATCCGCCCAGGATGCGGGGGCGCCGGATAACGGCCTGCCCCGTCCCGTCGGGGAGAGCGGCCCCGTCGGTGACGGAGGGGCGGGCGAAGCGGGCGGGGGAGGGGCCTCCCCGGAAGCGGGCCTGTCCCTGGACGAGGAGCCGGAAGCCGCCGCCTTCACCGGAACCGGCCCTTCCGCCCGCTCCGCGGTTCTCAGGATGGTCCTCGTCCTGGCCCTGGTGGCGGTTTTCATCTATATCGCCGTCTTTATCATGAAACGGCTCCTCAAGGGTATCGCCCGGCCCCAGGAATCCTCCAATCCCTACCTCAAAGTGCTGGCCACCGTCCATCTGGGGTCCAACCACTTCCTCCACGTGGTTGCCCTGGGGCCCGCGCAGGCCTGGCTCGTGGGGTCCGGCGACGGCGGGGTCCGCCTCATCGCCGAAATTGAGGACCGGGAAACCGTGGACTCCCTGCTCCTGGACGCCTCCCGGAACAACGCCGGCGCGGGGAAATTTGCGGACTTCCGCAGCATTTTCCGCCGGCTTGGCGGGGGAAAGGCGGAAGACCCCGGCCTCAGCCCGGATAATATCCGCAAGCGCCGGGAAAGGCTGCGGGGCCTATGAGGGGCGCCGCGTTCCGCTCCCGCCGGGGGGCATTGGTGTTGACGGCGATCCTCTTTTTCCCCGCGGCGGCCTTCGCCCAGAGTCCGCCCTTTCCCGATATGTCCACCGGGGGCACCATGGACATCCCCACCCCCCCGGCGGACCCGGTGATCCCCTTCATCGACTTGACCATCCGGAACCCCGAATCGGGCCGGGAAGTGGCCTTTTCCGTCCAGCTCCTCCTCCTCCTCACGGTCCTCGCCCTGGCGCCGAGCATCATCATCCTGATGACCAGCTTCCTGCGGATCTCCATCGTGCTGGACTTTATCAAGCGGGCCCTCTCCCTCCAGCAGGTGCCCCCGAACCAGGTGCTCCTGGGGATAGCCCTGTTTCTGACGATCTTTATCATGTGGCCTACCTTTGAGGGGATATACGAAAACTCCCTGTTGCCCCTGTCGGAGGGGGCCATCTCCGTGGAGGCCGCCTACCGGGAGGCCGAGGGCCCGCTGCGGCTCTTCATGTACCGGCAGATGCGGGGAAATCCCGGCAATATCCGGCTTTTCATGGCCATGCGGGGGCTGGACCGGCCCAACACCCTGGCGGATGTCCCCACCTACGTGCTGATCCCCGCTTTCATCCTCAACGAGTTGACCGTGGCCTTTAAAATTGGGATACTACTCTTTATTCCCTTTATCGTAATCGACATGGTAGTGGCCAGCGCCCTCATGTCCATGGGGATGATCATGCTCCCTCCGGTGATGATCTCCATGCCCTTTAAGCTGATCCTCTTCATCCTCGTGGACGGATGGGGGCTCTTGACGGACCAGATCGTCCGTTCCTTTTTATAGGAGGCGCCGGTGAGTATCGGGGAAGTGACCAGCCTCCTGCGGGGGGGCATCATGGAGGTGCTTTTTTTGGCGGCGCCCCTCCTCTTTTCCGCCCTTATCGTGGGGCTGGTGGTGGCCATTCTCCAGGCCACCACCTCGATTCAGGAGCAGACCCTCACCTTTGTCCCCAAGGTGGTGGCCATCCTCCTGGTGCTGGGTTTCCTGGGGGGCTGGATGTTCTCCTCCCTGGGGGACTATACGGTGGAATTGTTCAGGATGATACCCGCCATGGCGCGTTAGTCCCGGCGGGTTTAGGAGTTTTTATGGAAAGGAGCTTATGGAAGCACAGGTAATCGGGGAAATCCTCGCCGCCGCTCCGGCATTTCTCCTCATCGCGGCCCGGGCGCTGGCTATGATCGAGACCGCCCCCCTCCTCTCCTCGGAGGCGAACCCCCAGGCCGCCCGAATCGCCCTGGCGGCCTTTGCCGCCTATGCCGCCTTTCCCACCGCCGCGGCCTACCCCGCCGGGATTTCCCCCTCGGGCTTGACCTTCGTCTTTCTGGTTGCCGGGGAGGCGGTGATCGGCGTCATCATCGGCTTTTTTATGACCCTGATCTTCTCGGCCTTTTCCACCGCGGGGCAGTTCTTCTCCCTCCAAATGGGCTTCGGGGCCTCGGAAACCTTCGATCCCCTGGCCCAGATAGAGAACCCCCTGATGGGCCAATACCTGAACCTGGTGGCCATGCTGGTCTTCCTCTCCGCCGGGGGGTTCCGGGAACTCTTCCTCGGCGGCTTCTGGGCCTCCCTCAGATCCGTCAGCGTCCTCTCCCTGGTTGCGGGCCGGGAGCCGATCCTGGGGATGCTCCTGGCGGGGCTTTCCCGGCTCTTTCTGGACGCCATGGTGATCTCCATGCCCATCCTGGGCACCCTCTTCCTCACCACCCTGGCCACGGGGCTTATTTCCAAGGCGGCCCCCCAGATCAACATCCTCACCGAGGGCTTCCCCCTATCGATCACCGTGGCCTTTATCCTGATCCTGGCCACCATGCCCTTCATGGTGGAAGCCTTCAGCCGGACGGTGGAATCGGGCTTCTCCGCCCTGGAAACCCTCTACGTCCGCATCGGAGACCGCCTATGATAAGGACGCTCCTCCCTCGGCAGAGCATCGCCGTTCCCCCGTTAAACGGGGGGCCCGGGGGGTTCCCAACCCCCCGGCAGGGGTGTGGGGGCGGCGCCCCCACCTGCTCCCCCCGCGCCCTCGCCCGGGCCATGGACCTCCAGTGGTTTGCCGCGGAGGATGAGGGCCGCACCGAGGAGCCCTCGGAATACAAGATCCGCAAGGCCCGGGAGGAGGGCCGGGTCGCCAAGAGCCAGGAACTCACCGGGGCCCTGGTCCTCCTTCTCCCCGCCCTGGCGATCCTCTTTCTGGCCCCCTCCATGCTCAGGACCTGTATGGAGATGATCCGCTTTTTCTTCTCCCGGGCGGTGGAACTGGACCCGGTGAAGGACCGGATCATCCTCCGGGCCTTTTTTTCCTACTTTATCCGCCTGGCCCTGCCCGTCACCGCGGTCGCCATGGTGTCGGCGATCTTCGCCAACCTGGTCCAGACGGGGCTGCTTTTTACCACCAAGCCCCTGGTCCCGGACTTTTCCAAGATAGTCCCCCGGCTGGGCAAGTATTTTCAGCGGACCCTTTTCTCCATGGAGGGGCTTTTCAACTTTACCAAATCGGTGGTCAAGATGGGGATCATCGCCGCGGTGGCCTTCTTCCTGATCCGCGCCGAAATCATGAAACTGGCCAACCTGCAATCCGCGGAACTCTGGACGTCCCTGGGCCTGGTGGCTTCCATCGCCGTCAGGATGCTCATCGTCTCGGCCCTGCTCCTGTTGGTCCTGTCCATCCCGGATTTTCTCTTTCAGCGCTGGCAATACCGGGAATCCCTCAAGATGACCCGGCAGGAGGTGAAGGAGGAGCGGAAGATGTACGAGGGGGACCCCCAGATCAAGAGCCGCCTCCGCCGGCGGATGCACGAGATCATGACCCGGAACATGATGGCCGCCGTGCCCCGGGCGGACGTGGTGATCACCAACCCGACCCACTATGCGGTGGCCCTGGAATACCACAGCGAGCAGTGGACGGCCCCCCGGCTGACCGCCAAGGGGGAGGACGAGGTGGCCCTGCGGATCCGCCGGATTGCCGAGGAACACGGGGTTCCCCGGGTGGAGAACAAACCCCTGGCCCGCTCGCTCTACGCGGAGGTGGAGGTGGGGGAACTGATACCGGAGCAGTATTATGAGGCCATTGCCATTGTTCTGGCCTCCGTCCGGCGGCTCAACGAGGAACGCCGCCGGGTCGAGGATATGGGGGCATGATGAAACGAGGGGAGTGGCGGGGATCGCGCCGTGTTTTGCGCGTGAATTCCGGAAACGGGGATTTTAAGGGAGGAACTGCGGATGTCTGACGCGGGAAGGCTCGCCGAGGGTTCTTTATTCAGGGATAAGACCGATCTCTTTATTGCCGTCGCGGTGGTGGCGGTGGTGATGATGCTGATCATCCCCCTGCCCACGGTTCTCCTGGATACCCTCATGGCCTTGAACCTGATCCTCTCCCTCCTGATCCTCCTCATCGTCCTCTACACCAAGAAGCCCACGGATTTCAGCATCTTCCCCACCCTGCTCCTGGTGATCACCGTCTTCGGCCTGGCCCTGAACATCTCCTCCACCCGGCTGATCCTCACCAAGGGGGCGGCCTTTGACGGGCGGATGATCCGGGCCTTTTCCAGCTTCGTGGTGGGTTCCGGGGGCACCGAGGGCCTGGTGGTGGGATTCATCATCTTCATCGTGATCATCGCGGTCCAGGCGGTGGTCATCACCAAGGGGGCCACCCGGATCGCCGAGGTGGCCGCCCGATTCGCCCTGGACGCCATGCCCGCCAAACAGATGGCCATCGAGTCGGAGTACAATTCCCAGGCGATCACCGAAGAGGAGGCCATTGCCCGGAAAAACGACCTCCAGCGGGAGGTGGACTTCTACGGGGCCATGGACGGTTCCAGCAAATTCGTCTCCGGCAACGTCAAGGTGGGGATCCTGATCACCGTGGTGAACATCCTGGGGGGAATCATCATCGGATCGGTCTTTCACGGGGAGGGCCTCTCCGCGGCGGTGGGGACCTACGTGGCCTTCTCCATCGGCGACGGCCTCCTTTCCCAGTTCCCCGCCCTCCTGGTTTCCACCGCCACGGGGATCATCGTCACCCGATCGGTTTCCGACGGCACCTTTGGGGAGGACGCCTCCACCCAGTTCTCCCGGGACAGCCGGATCTACTGGATCGGCGCCGTGGTCCTGGGGGCCTTCTCCCTGCTTCCGGGCTTCCCCTGGTACGTCCTCGTCCCCATGGCCGCGGCCCTGGCCTTCCTGGCCTACCGCCTGGGCCGGAAGCAGCTCCGCCAGGAGGCGGCGGCCACCCGGAAGGCGGCGGAGGCCCGGCGGCCCAAGGAGGACGCCGCGGAAATGGCCCCGGTGGTGCCCCTGGACCCCATGTCCCTGGAACTGGGCTACGGCCTCATCCCCCTGGTGGACCGGGACAAGGGCGCCGAACTCCTGGAGCGGATCCAGCGGATCCGCCGGGAATCGGCCCTGGACCTGGGGCTCGTGATCCCCCGGATCAGGATCATCGACAATATGCGCCTGGAACCCTCGGAATACTGCTTTAAGATAAAGGGGGTCGACGTGGGCCGGGGCAAGATCCGCATGGGCTACTACCTCTGCATCAACCCCGGAGGGGTGCAGGAGGAAATCGCCGGGGAAAAAACCCGGGACCCCGCCTTCGGGCTCCCGGCCCTCTGGGTCAGCGAGGATAAACGCGCCGACGCGGAACGGGCGGGGTATACCGTGGTGGATTCCGCCTCGATCATCGCCACCCATTTGACGGAGATCATCAAGCGCAATGCCGCGGAACTCCTGGGACGGCAGGACATTCAGGCCATCCTGGACAGTTTGAAGACCGATTATCCCGCGGTGGTAAGCGAGGCCCAGAAATCCTTGAGCCTGGGGGACATCCAGAAGGTCCTCCAGGGGCTGCTCCGGGAACGGGTGTCCATTCGGAACCTGGTGGCCATCCTGGAGGCCCTGGCCGACTACGGCCCCCTGATGAAGGATATCAAGGATATTCAGTTCCTCATTGAAAAGTCCCGGCAGGCCCTGGGGCGGCAGATCTGCCTCCAGTATGCCGGGGATGAGCGGATCCTCCGGGTACTGGCCATCGATCCGGGGCTGGAAAGGAAGATCATCGACAGCGCCGTCACCACATCTTCGGGGCCCGTCGCCGCCCTGGAACCGGCCCTCCAGAAGGCCTGGATCAAGGCCCTGACCCGGTCCATTGCCGCGGTGGAGGAACGGGGCTGGCTTCCGGTGATCCTCTGCTCCGAGGCGGCCCGGCATCTGGTAAAATCCTCCTCGGATCGGGAACTGCCCAACCTGGCGGTACTTTCCGTTCCGGAATTGAGCCAGGATATAACCGTGGAAGCGGTGGGAGAGATAAAACTTGAAACATGAGCGAAGGTCCGAAGCGGCGGCGTATACGCGGCGGACAATGTATTTAAAGAAGGATAACACGTTATATGGAAACGTTTACTGAGCAAGGGTTCACCTATTCTGAATGCCTCCAAAAGATCCGGTCGAAATATGGGGAAAAGATTACCGTCCTGAACCAGAAATCCGTGCGGATCGGGGGATTTCTCGGTCTTTTTACCAGGGACGGGGTGGAATTGACCGGCATCATCAAGGAATATCCCCGCTATACCCACGGGTCGGCGGTCCCGAAACCCCTGGATTTCCAGGAGGCCAAGGAACAGGTCCTTGCCGCGGCAAACCGGCCTTCCCCGCCGAAACCCGATCCCCTCCAGCAGGCGATCCTCAAGGAGGTCCTGGAGATAAAGAAGCGGATCGCGGAAAGCCCCTCCGAGGAGCATCCCACCCTGAAACAACTCGGGGAACTCCTGGAACTCAACGATTTCTCTCCCTCCTATAGCCGGAACATCCTGGACCGGGTGAAGAAGGAATGTTCTCTGGAGGAACTGGAAAATTACGACAAGGTTCAGGACCGGGTGGTGGAATGGATAGGGGAAAGCATCCGGATCTATTCCGGGGATACCTCGAAAAAACATCCCCGGATCATGATCCTGGTGGGCCCCACCGGGGTCGGGAAGACCACCACCATCGTTAAATTGGCGGCGATCTTCGGTCCCGGCAATAAGGGCCGCCGGCCCCTCTCGATCCGGCTTATCACCGTCGATTATTACCGCATCGCCGCTACCCAGCAGTTGGAGCGCTACGGGGATATCATGGAGGTCCCCGTAACCTGCGTGGACAACGTCGAGGACCTCCGCAAAACCGTCGCCCTCTACCGGGAGGGGGTGGACCTCATCCTGGTGGATACCATCGGGAGGAGCCCCCGGGCGGCGGTGGAACTGGCCGAGATGAAGCAGCTTCTGGACGGCTGCGGATCCGGGGCGGAGATCCACCTGGTGGCGGCGGCCCCCACGAAGTACCGCGATATCCGGGAAATATTCCAGCAGTTTGAACCCTTTAATTACCGGTCGGTGATTATCTCTAAGATGGATGAGACCATCCGGGTGGGAAACGTGATCAGCGCCCTGGCGGAGAAAGAGAAGCCCCTTTCCTATATTACCGACGGGCAGGGGGTGCCCAATGACATCCACCGCGCCGACGCCGTGCGCTTCCTCCTTAACCTGGAAGGCTTTAAGATAGACCGGGACCGGATCGATGAACGGTTTTCCCCGGATGAATCGGAAAAAATCTAAAATCGGAATAAGATAACGGAGATAATGATGGAAGATCAGGCAGAACGCTTACGGGAAATGATGCGGAAGAAAAACAGCGTAAAAGAAAGCCTCCCATCCCCCCCGGAAACGAAAAAAACCCGGATTATCACGATTACCAGTGGTAAGGGAGGGGTGGGAAAAACCAATATGTCGGTAAACATGGCCTTGGCCTATGCCCGGATGGGAAAAAAGGTCATCGTCATGGACGCGGATTTAGGCTTGGCCAATGTGAATGTGATGCTGAATATGATCCCCAAATTTAACCTCTACCATGTGATCCGGAAGCAAAAAACCATGAGGGAAATCCTGGTGGAGACCGAATACGGCATTTCCATTGTCGCCGGGGCCTCGGGTTTTTCCAAGATTGCCAACTTGACCGAGGATGAACGGCAAAATTTTATCGATGAGTTGAATACCCTCTCCAATGCGGATATCATCATCATTGATACCAGCGCGGGGGTTTCCAGCAATGTATTGGACTTTATCGCCGCCGCGGACGATGCGGTAATCATAACCACCCCGGAACCGACGGCGATTACCGACGCCTACGGGATCATCAAGATAATCGCCACCGAAATCGACAACCTCAACATGGGGCTCAAACTCGTGGTAAACCGGGTGAGGACCGTGACGGAGGCCAAAAAGGTGGCGGACCGGATGATCCGTATCGCGGGGCAGTTCCTGAACCTCAAGGTGGAATACCTGGGATTTATCTACGATGACCAGGCCGTCGCCAACGCGGTGCAGCGGCAGCGGCCCTTCATGGTGGTGGACCCCCGGTGCAAGGCTTCGGTATGCGTTCAGCACATCGTGGGGCGTATGGAGAAAGGCGGCCTCCGGGAAGACGGGGGCTTTGGGACGATGATAAAACGCTTCTTCAAACAGAAGCCGTAGCGGTATACTATTCACCGTATGAATAGGTTTCCGTTTTATGCCCGGATCGCGGCGCCGATCGCGCGGCCCGGTGCGCCGGTGCGAAGGCTCCTGAATGCCAGGGGGATGGGATGATCAATATGAGAGTAAGCGCCCTCATTTCCGGCGCGGCCTTTATGCTTTCTCTGGTAATAGGCCTCTTCTGCGGCGCCGGTATTTTCGCCCTGGCCCGGGCCGCGATCCTGGGGGCGGTGTTTTTTCTGATCACCGGGGGGGCCTACTGGCTGATCGTCAATTTCTTGCCGGAACTCCTCAGCCCCTCCCCGGCTCAGCCGGCGCCGGAAGCCGGGGAGGAACCGGGGGCCCGGGTGGATATTTCCCTGGAGGAGGAGGGCCTCGATGAGGCCCCCGATTCCCTTCAGGAGCGCCTCGGGGAGGGGCTGGCCGCCTTCTCCCCCGAAGAATATGTCTCGGGTATGGACCAAATAGATACAATCGGATATACTCATAGGGGGGGGCCGGATGACGGACCTTCGGCTCAGGGGTTTTCACGGGAAGATCCGGGGGGGGCTTCGGCGGGAGAACCGGCGGAGTTTTTGGCGGCGGAGCCGGCGAGGGGTTCGGCGGGAGAGCCGGCGAGGGCTTTGGCGGCGGAGCCGGTGGGTTTTTTGGCGGCGGAGCCGGCGGGGGGTTCGGCGGCGGAGCCGGCGGAGTTTTCGGCGGGAGAGGCCGCTCATGACAAGCCGGCAGTGCTGGAGGATATGTTTGAATCGGTGGATGAACTCCCCGATATAGCCGCCCTGGCCTCGTCCTTCTCATCTGCCGATGAATCCGGCGACGGGGAAACGGATCGGGTCCTTCCCTTGGATGTATCCCAGCGGAAGGGGGGATCGGGGCCGGGCGGCGGAAAGTTAGAGCACGATTATAGTACCCATGATATGGCCTCGGCGCTCCGGACCATATTAAAACGGGATTAGAAGGGAATGCGTATGGGGAATGTCCTCAGGAACGATACTGCAAATCGTTCCCCGGAACAGAAAACAGAAGAAGAACGCTGGATTGAGTACCGGAAGACCCGGGACCCGGCAATCCGGGAAACCTTTATACGGCAATATGCCCCCCTCGTAAAATATGTAGCCGGTAAGGTTGCCATGGGGATGCCCCATAATGTGGAATTTGACGATCTGGTGGGGTACGGGGTCTTCGGCCTCATGGACGCGATTGATAAATTTGATCCTGAAAAAAATGTAAAATTCAAAACCTATGCGGTAACCCGGATCAGGGGGGCTATTTTTGACGAACTCCGTTCCATAGACTGGGTCCCCCGATCGGTGCGGCAGAAAACCCGGGAAGTGGAGGAAACCATCGGTTCCCTGGAAGCCCTGCTGGGAAGGACCGCCACGGACAAGGAAATTGCCCGTTCCCTGGGGATGAGCGAAGAAGAATACCTGAAAACCATGTTAAAAATATCCGGTACGTCCATGCTCTCCCTCAATGACGTGTGGTTTTCCGGGGATGAAAACGATAAGGTCTCCATCGGGGACAGTATCGAATCCCCCTCCAGCCTGAATCCCGATGTGATAGTGGAGAAAGACGAGGTCCGCCGGGTTATCGTGGAGGCTATCCATGAATTGCCCGATAAAGAAAAGAAGATCCTCGTGCTCTACTATTATGAGGATCTTACCCTGAAAGAAATAGGCAAGGTCCTGGAGGTAACCGAATCCCGGGTGTCCCAGCTTCATACCAAGGCGATACTCCGGCTTCGGGCTAAGTTGACCAATATCCGCAAGGGTATTGTGTAGGAACTGCGTCACCCCGGTGCGGGATGATCGGAAAAGGGAATAACGATGGTGGATTTTGTCCAGCTTCAGCAAATCATACAGGAAAGCCTGGAACAGGATCGGGAGATCGCTGCGGTGGAGGCCGGCGGTCCTACTCTGGAGGAGGCGGTCGCCCAAGGGGCCGCCCTGCTGGATATTCCCATACGGCGGATGGAATATGAGGTTGTCGAAAGGGGGTTCAAGGGCCTCTTCGGGAAGGGGCAAAAGAATTGGAAGATCCGGGCCTATGAACGGGTGAAGGCTCCGAAAAGCCAGGAGACCGAAGATGCTGCCTATGAGGAAGCATTTACGGTTCAGAGCCCGGTGAGAACGGACAAAGACGGGGAGGTCTTTGTCCTCCTGCGCCCCGAGGGGGCCTTCATCAAGGTGACTCCCCCCCTCGGCAGGGGAAAGAAGGCCGATGAAAACTATGCCCTGGTCCTGCTGCGGAGCCGGGTGGTCAAGGATATTGACATCCCCCTGCTGATGAATACCATGAAAGAGGCTTCGGGGGATTATGTCCGGGTGGGCTATTTTGAACAGAACCCCACCAACGACGCGATCATCAAGGTCGAGGTTGCCGATATGGAGATGAAGGCCAGCATCTTCGTAAGTCATCCGGGCCCGGGGGGCTGCGATCTCTCGCTGGAGAGCATCCTGAGTTTTCTGCGGCAGAGCAATGTTACCTATGGCATCAAGGAAGAGGTACTCCGGGATTTTGTGGACCATCCGATCTATATGGAACGGATCCTCGTGGCGGAGGGGACCAAGGCCGTTCAGGGGCGGGACGGGTATATTCAGTACAACTTTGAAATGGATCAGGCCAAAATATACCTCCGGGAAGGAATCGACGGAAAGGTTGATTTTAAAGATCTCCACATCATCAAGAATGTGGTCCAGGGACAGCCCCTGGCAAAAAGAATTCCCCCCGAACTTGGGAGCGCCGGAAAAACCGTTACGGGCCGGATCATTCCCGCCCAAAACGGCAGGGATATAGTCCTGCCCCTGGGGAAAAATGTATATGTCGGGGATGACGGGGCCACCATATTCTCCGAACAGAACGGTCAGGTGGTGGTCATCAACGGGAAGATAAACGTGGAGCCCGTCTATACCGTTCAGGGGAATGTGGACATCAAAACCGGAAATATCATATTCCTGGGTACGGTGGTGGTAAAGGGCAGCGTGGAGTCCGGTTTTTCCGTCCGGGCGGCGGGGAATATTGAGGTTCATGGTACGGTGGAAAAGGCCGAGTTGGATGCCGAGGGGGATATCATCGTCCACCAGGGAATTACCGGACAGGGCGCCGGCATTATCCGGGCGGGACGGTCCATTTGGGCCCGGTTCATCGAGAATACCGTCCTTGAAGCGGGGGCTATGGTGGTGGCCTCCGACGGCATCATCAATTCCCGGGTAGACGCCTATAAACGGATCATCTGTCAGGGAAAACGGGCCCATATTGTCGGGGGACGGCTCCGGGCGACCGAGGAGATCAACGCAAAAATCCTGGGAAGCCCCACCAGCGGGACCGAAACGGTCTTGGAAGTCGGTTTTGATCCGCGGAGCAAGGAACGTATTGAAGAGCTGACGGAAACCAAGAACGAAATCGAAAAAAAGATAGAGGAGATACAGCTCAACCTGCAGACCCTTGCCAATATCAAGAAACAGCAGAAGTCCCTTCAGGAGGAAAAAGAAGCGTACCAGCTGGCTTTGATTGAAGAGCGGAAAAACCTCCTCGGATCATTGAAAGCGGCCAACGATGAAATCGGAAAGGCCAAGGACCACCTCGCGAGCCTCATCACCCGGGGACGGATTTCCGCGTCCGCGAAGGTCTATCCGGGGGTAAAGATCATCATCCGGGACGCAAAACAGGAAGTCATCAACGACTATAGGGCGGTCACCTTCATCCTTGAAGACGGTTTGGTGAGCGTGACCAAGTATGAAGAACCGGACGCAGAAATAATACGAGGTCCCGATGGCGATACAACCGATTGATCTCCAGACCCTGTTTACCCAGTTGGACAAGGTCGGAAAGCATCAGGCCGCCCAAAAAGAGGGCGTGCAGATACAGCAGGCCCTCCAGGGGGATCTGATCCAGCGGAAAACCGATGAACGGATCCGATCGGTGAATGAATCCCAGGATATGGGGGAGGGAACGGAGGCCGTCAATGACCGGTCCCCCCGGCAGCATCCCGGCAGGGAAAAGCAGGACCGGCAGGAGAACGCCGGCGACCCCGCCGATGAAGCGTTCCGGGGGGAAGATCCCTTCCGGGACCCGGACCTGGGAAAAAACGTCGATCTCAGCGGTTGATGGGGCGGATATATGTTGATACCCCTGCTGTTTTCAGCGGCCGGCCTCATCCTCTGGGGCTTTACGTTTATCTATATCCGCTCCTACCTTAAACGGCATACCGGCTCGGATCTGCTGCGGAAATGGCAGGATGAGGCGGGCCGGCTCATCGCCGAAATTGACGCCGCCACCGACCGGGACTCCGCCCTGGTGGAGGACCGGATCAAGACCCTGCGGGCCCTGCTGGAGGATGTGGACCGCCGCATCGCCGTGTATGTCCGGGAAGCGGGCCGGCAGAAGAACCAGGAGGCGGCCTATGCCGAGCTGGGCCGGCGGCTGCCTTCCGCCGCCTCATCCCCGGCGGAGGCCGTTGCCGTGCTCCCGCCGCCGTCCCCCGCCGCCGGGGAAACGCCGCCGGGGACGGCCGGGCTTTCAGGCGGCGGCGGGCCGGCGGCGCCGGAACTCCCCCGGATCATCCGTTCCCCCCAGCCGGTAGAACCCAAGCCCCCCTCCTTTTCGGAGCAGGTGGCCGCCCTGGTGGGGGCGGGCTTTTCCCCGGAACTGATCGCCTCCCGTCTGGGAGTAACCCTGGCGGAGGTGGAACTGGCGGCGGCCCTTTTCCGGCGGAAACAGGGGAGCGGGGATTAATGAGCAGGCCCCCTCAACCCTCCGTTTTGAGCGCTTTTTTTCCTTGACAGGAGAGGCGTGTCGTGATATATTAAGATACTATTCCTATTGAATTTATATGTTTTTATGCCATATGAACCATGCGCGATAAGGAGTTGTATGATGAGTCGCACGCAGTACCAGTTCGAAACCCTCCAGATCCATGCGGGTCAGGAGCAGCCGGATCCCGCCACGGACGCCCGGGCGGTGCCTATCTACCAAACCTCGTCCTATGTGTTTAAGGACCCCGCCCAGGCCGCGGGGCGTTTCGCCCTGACCGAGCCGGGGAACATCTACACCCGGATGATGAACCCCACCTGGGATGTCTTTGAGCGGCGGATCGCCGCCCTGGAAAAAGGCGCCGCCGCCCTGGCAACCGCCTCGGGGGCCGCCGCCACCACCTACGCGATCCAGAACATCACCCGCACGGGGGACCATATCGTGTCGGACTTCCAGATCTACGGGGGCACCTTCAACCTCTTTGCCAACACCTTCAAGGACCTGGGGGTGGAAACCACCTTTGTGGACGGCAGCAACCCTGAAAACTTCGAGAAGGCCATCAAGGCCGCTACCAAGGCCCTGTTCTTCGAAACCCTGGGAAACCCCAACGCCTCGGTGGTGGACGTGGAGGCGGTGGCGAAGATCGCCCACAAACACGGGATTCCCCTCATCGTGGACAACACCTTTGCCACCCCCTATCTCCTGCGGCCCATCGAATACGGGGCCGACGTGGTGGTCCATTCGGCCACCAAGTTCATCGGCGGCCACGGAACCTCCATCGGCGGGGTCCTGGTGGATGCCGGCACATTCGACTGGGCCCAAAACGACAAGTTCCCCGGCCTCAGCAAACCCAACCCCAGCTATCACGGCATTGTGTTTACCGACGCGGTAAAAAACCTGGCCTACATCATCAAGGCCCGGACCACCCTGCTCCGGGACACCGGCGCGGCCCTCTCCCCCTTCAACGCCTTCCTCTTCCTCCAGGGCCTGGAGACCCTCTCCCTCCGGGTGGAACGGCACGTGGAAAACACCCTCAAGGTGGTGGATTTCCTCACGGGCCACCCCCAGGTGGAAAAGGTGAACCATCCGGCCCTTCCGGAACACCGGGACCACGCCCTCTACCGGCGCTACTTTCCCAAGGGGGGCGCGTCGATTTTTACCTTCGAAATCAAGGGGGGCGCCGGGGCGGCGAAGAAGTTCATCGCCAAGCTGGAACTCTTCTCCCTCCTGGCCAACGTGGCGGACGTGAAGTCCCTGGTGATCCACCCGGCTTCGACCACCCACTCCCAAGTGGACGAAAAGGACCTCCTGGAGCAGGGGATCAAGCCCAACACCATCCGGCTTTCCATCGGCACCGAGCATATCGACGATATCATCAGCGACCTTGCGCGGGGCTTCGAAGGAATCCGTTAAAGGGGGGTCCGGGGGGCCTCCGGCCCCCCGGTGGGGGCATGGGGGTGAAACCCCCATCTTAGCGCAGGGCCTCCCGGAGGGCGTCCGCGTTCCTGGTCATCAGTTCCAGGTAGGTGGTCCCCCCGGTAAATTCCTGACGGCTGACGTTGTGGGCCGCGTGGAACAGCCGCTTCGCGGCCCCGGTGGCTTCGCAGATGGTGTCGGCGATCTTCTCATTGGAGAGTTCGATGTGGAAGACCACGGGAATCCGCTCATCCCGGACCTTGTTGATCAGGAAGGCCACCGTGGCGGCGCTGGCCTCGGTCTCGGTGGAACAGCCGGGAAAGGCCGCGAAGTACCGGAGCCCGTAGGCGTCGGCAAAGTACCGGAAGGGGAAGCGGTCGCCGAAGACAAAGACCTTCCGGCGGCCCTGGTCCACCGCGCTTCGGAAGGCGGCGTCCAGGGCCGCCAGTTTCGCCAGGTAATCCCCGGCATTGGCGCGGAAGCTATCGGCGTTGGCCCGGTCAATGGCGCAGAGTTCTCCGGAGATCCGCTCCACGATGAGCGCGGCGTTGGCCGGGGAGGTCCATATGTGTTCGTCATATTCGGCCTCCTCCTCGTGTTCGCCTTCGTCTCCGTCTTCGTGGGAGTCCCCTTCCTCGTCATCCTGCATCCCCTCCACGATCTCCTCTTCCACGATCTCCACGCAGTCCATGAGCCGGAGAATCCGGAGCTTACCGGTATCCAGGCTTGACAGGATCCGGTCTACCCAAGCCTCGGACTCCCCGCCCACATAGATGAAAAGGCCGCTGTTTTGGATTCTGATAATATCCTGGGGGGTGGGCTCAAAGGAATGGCTCTCCGCCCCCGGGGGGAGGAGCATGGTCAGGTTGACCGTATCTCCGGCGATCTGCCGGACAAAGTCATAGGGGGGAAAGACGGTGGTAACCACGGAGGGTTTTCCGTTATCGGCGCGATCCTTCCGGGGGCTTGCGGATACCCCCGCGCTCAGGGCGATGAGGATACAAAGAGCCGTAAACAATCGTTTCATAGTCAAAACTCCTTATAATAAATGAAGCGTAAAGTAAAATCGTAAAGTAAAATCGTTCCCGGTAAAATTTCCGCCGGGCGCGTGCCGCCGTTTTCTCAGGTGTTCAGCCGCACCTTCAGGTCAACGGAACTCAGGCCGGGGGGCCGGAAACGGTCCCCGTGACGGCCCGGCAAGCCGATCTCCCCGGGGCCCCGGACCGCGGTCAGGACAGGCCCCGGGCAGACCTGTTTCAAGAGCTGCCGGGCGCCCCGGAAGGCGGTACAGACCGGGCAGTCCCCGTCATGGGTACAGGCGTGGTCCGCGGGGAAGGCATGGAAGGCCGCCCCCAGGAGGGAGGCGGAAATGAGGAGGAGCCAGAGGCAAGCGCCGAGCTTCTTCAGCAGGGGGCCCATATCAGTCCTGATCCCGGCAGTGTTCACAGCGGCCGTAAAACACCGTTTTCAGGGTATTGATTTTGAAGCGGTGCTTGGTCAGGATATGCCGCTGGGTCCTATCCAGCGTCGGGCAGTGCAGGTGCAGCAGGGCCCCGCATTTTTCGCATTTCAGGTGAAAATGTTCCCGGCAGCGCCGGTTTTGGCGGACATACTGATAGCAGGCGCCAGCCCCCTCCTCCTGAATATACTTGCGGATGATGCCGGCATTGACCAGCTTCTCCAGGTGGCGGTAGATGGTGGTCTTCCCGACCGCCGCTTCCCCCTGCCGGAAATAGCCGGCGATCTCGTTGACCGTCACGTGGCGATCCCCCAGGGAGGCCAGATACGCAAGGAGCCGTTCTTTCTGCCGGGTGTTATAGGCGGCAGGCCGGGAATGTTCCATAGGGCTCTCCTCCGATACAATATGAAAA